>NZ_JACFYJ010000004.1:0-212485 GCF_037126505.1 Paraburkholderia bengalensis | reverse complement strand
TGGAGAGACTCGAAAAGATCGCTGGTCATCAAAGTGCGGCGAAAGAAAATCCCGACGTTGATGACCCGCGGCCACGACGTTCAGCAATCGGATTGTAGGCCTATCCTCGTCCGATGCCCACCTTTAGGCGCGTCTGGAACCGCTGGAGAGTCCTTTCTGCCGGACTTTTGACTCGTGGGTCAGGGCCACTTTTCTTGTGAAAGACACCGTCATTGGGCGAATGGTCGCTATCAAACTGGAATCAGCGTTGAAATGACGCTGCATTCAACGACCGCAACGGGTCCGTCTGCTGACCTCCCAACGGGAACCAAGCGCCGATTCGCCGCCGTCGAATGAAAATATAGAATCGCCGTTCGACTCTGCTTCACGTGAAGTTCGAGAATTTCGGGTCCATCAGAGCGCGCCGTCTGGCGCGTGTGTGAGTGTTGCAGGTGACGAAGCGATCAATAACCTGAGCCATGCATCTGTATCAAGGGGCAGAACATCGAAAATTTAAGCGTCTGCATGAGAAGAAGCGTTCGCAGGTGAACCATCACCCGACACTACCTTGGGAGGACTTGCCTACGTTTATCGACGAGCTTGAACAACGTCCGCGGCGTGCTGCACGGGTGTTGCATCTGCTGATCCTCACGGCGACCCGCACGAACGACGTGCGTTTTGCGCGGCCGGGGGAGTTTGACCTCGCCGCCCGCACGTGGTCAACCCCTGGTGACCGTACCAAGAGCGGTCGGCCGCTTCGCATACCGCTTTGTGACCGCGCCGTCGAGATCGTGCGCAGCGCATTGCTCAAGGCGACATACGGCTATCTATTCCCGGGCTGCGAGGAAGGGCGTCCGTTGTCGAACATGGCGATGCTGACGCTTCTAAAACGTATGGCGCGACACGGAATCGCGGTACACGTTTTCCGGTCGACGTTCCGCGACTGGTTTGCCGAATGTACGGACTATCCCGATTCGCTCGCGGAGGAAGCCCTGGCTGATGTCGTCGCATCGCAGACAGTGGCGGCCTACCGACGTCGCGACCAGCTCGAGCGTCGGCGCCTGATGATGGAGGACTGGGGAAGGTACGGCGGCGAAAAGAGAGAAGACACTGCAATGATGGCGCCGGCTGCATAACATGCGTTCGCTGCATGGTTGTTGTTCAGAGCCAACTCAGGATCTCGGAAAGCTATGCGGGCCGGGGCTCAATGGCTCATCGCAGAGCGAGATGGTTGATTTTTGCCCGCTATTTACCCGCACGCTGCAATCCATGTTCGGGAAATGGCTTGGCATGACGGTCCGCACGAGGCTAGAGATCGTCTACATGTCAGAACCATCACGCCGACGAATCGAAAGTTGTGCCGCGTGAAAGACGGAGTGGTCATCTTGCCGTTTTCCTCAGGGCTTGGTTGGCGACAGTCTGACGCGCGGCGCGCGGCCCTGTAGCGCACGCTTGTGGGACGACGGGCAAGTGTCGGGCCATAAGCAGCCGCTCAAGATTCGCGTGCGAATGACCGCTTAGTCGCGGCGGATTCAACCGGTGGATGCAATAGTTCGATGCAACCGTCAGATCGGATCCGGGGTGCACGCTCCCCGGACATCTGTATCAACCCTTAAGCATTCGCTCCACCGTCAACGGTCAGCGTGGTGCCCGTGACGTAGCCTGCATGAGCGCTCGCGAGGAATACCACCGCTCGTGCAATGTCTTCGCCTGTGCCGTAGTCACCTGTGGCCGTAAGTGATTTCAACGTCGACGAGAACGGACCATCGGCCGGGTTCATGTCCGTGTTGATGGACCCGGGCTGGACGACGTTTGCGGTAATGCCTCGCGAGCCGAGTTCTCTCGCGAGTCCCTGTGTGAACGCAACGAGAGCGGACTTGGAGCCAGCGTAGACGCCAAGCATCGAGGCCGGAACCCGATCGGCAAAGTAACTGCCGATCGAAATAATCCGTCCTCCCGCCCCGAGGTGCGGGATGGCGGCTTGGGCAGCCACAATCGGTGCACGCACATTGACGTTGAGGGTCGCGTCGATGTCTTCGATGGACATATCCTTGACGTCGCTCATGCGGAGAATTCCGGCGTTGTTCACGAGGATATCGAGCCCTCCCAATGCTTCGGCCGTCTTCTGTACGGATGCCTGCACGGCCGATGCGTTTGCGCTATCCGCCTGGATTGCGACGCCGCGCCGGCCTTCCGCTTCGATCGCCTTGACGACGCGCGCGGCCTCTTCCGCCGATTTTTCATAGGTGATTGCCACATCTGCGCCGGCAGCGGCCAATGCCTTTGCGATTGCGGCGCCAATGCCGCGACTTGCGCCGGTGACGAGCGCGCGCTTGCCTTTGAGGTTCATGAAACTTCCCTTATGTGTTCAGTAGTGGAGGATCTTCAAACGGACGTCGGATCGAATCTTCGCGATACGTCTTTCGCTCATCGCTTGGTCAGTCCGGCGAAAAGGTTCTGGATTTCGGAGTACGGCAACGAGTTGCTAGCGAGCGTTTCTGAACGGCCGTCGTTCAGAAAGTCCTGAGCGAGAGCCTTCGCCTTGCCGAGCACGACCTGCGAGATGCCACTGCCCGCGCTCAACCGGCGCACGCCCAGCTTTCCGAGCGTCGCTGCGTCGGCGAGCCCAGGTACGGCCATGACGTTAAGAGGCAGTCGGGTTGCACCGGCAATCGTTTCAATATCGGATGGCTGCACTAGCGCCGGAAGGAAAAGCCCATCCGCACCGGCCGATGCATACAGCTTGCCGCGAGCAATCGACTCTTCGGCCTGCTTCGATTTCTCGGCGAGGCTTGCAAGAAAGACGTCGGAGCGCGCGTTGACGAAGAGATCCGAACCCGACTTCGCGAGCGCATCCCTGATTGCCGCGATCTTCGAAGCGAGAAGCGATGACGGGTCCGGGCCGTCTTCGATATTGATGCCCGCGATGCCGAGATCCACCAGTTGCATCACATGGTCGGCAACGGTCTCTGGGTCGTCGGAATAGCCATTTTCGATATCGACCGATAAAGGCACATTCAGCACGCGGACGATACGGCGAACGCAGGCCACGGCCTCATCGAACGGTAGCAGGCGCCCGTCGGAATAGCCCAGTGCCCACGCGAAACCTGCGCTTGTCGTCGCGATTGCGGATGCACCCAGCGCCTCGACGAGACGTGCGCTGCCCGCATCCCATACATTCGGCAAGCGCAGCGGGATCGAATTGTCGTGTAACTGACGAAATGTTCTTGCATTAGACATTGCTGTTTTCCTCGTAGAGGGGTTGGGACTCAAGCAGCTACAGCGCCTTTTGCGGTTGTTGCAAACGCTGCGATGCGGCGCGTCGCGAGCCCGGAGACGACGATCGCGATAACGACAGGGATGGCGGAGAGGTAGCCCAGGTTATGGCTGCCGATAACAGGAATCACCGCCGCGCCGAGCGCACCGGCAATCGACACGCCCACGTAAGTCGCCGACGTGTTGAGACCGACCAGCACAGCCGTCATCGGCGGATTCAGGCTCGCGAGACGGAACTGCTGCGGCACCAGCACGCCCCACGCACAGGCTCCCCAGATCGTTACGGCGATGGCTGCACTCCAGAGGTGTGCACCCGTTATCGGCATCGTGAGGATGACGATCGCGACGATGGCGAGTTTGATCAGCACGACCTTGTGCGAACCGATCTTGTCGAGAATCCGTCCTGTCAGCAGATTCGAAAACGTTCCCCCCAGTCCCCAGAGAACAAGCAATACGCCCAGCATCGGCGCGCTGTGACCGATTGCGCGATCGAACACGACGGAGAAGTAGCTGAAGATGATGAACGTGCCGATCTGCGCAAGCACCGTCGTCGCGAGCGTGAGTCCGACGCGCGAATCGTTTAGGGGCGACAGGCGTTCACGCAGCGAGATGGCGGGCAGCAACGGCACATCAGGCATGAACGCGAGAATGCCCGCAAACGCGGCGGTACCAAGTGCGGCAACGAGCACGAGCGTCCAGTGCCAGCTTGCGAGCCCGCCGATCACGGCGCCGATGGGCGAACCCAGCGCGGTAGCCGTCGTCAATCCGGCGACGATGATGGACAGCGCGTAGCCACGTCGCTCCGGCGGTACGAGCGACGCGCCCGTTCCGCTAGCCGTGGGCGAGAACATGGCCGCGCCAAGACCCGCGAAAGCGCGCGTGGCCAGTGCGATGCCGATATTCGGCGCCGCGATGGTGCCGAGATTGGCAATCACAAACAAGCCGATGCCGCTCAGCAGCAGACGCTTGCGCGGCACGTTCGCAGCCAGCGCCGCGATGGTCGGGCCTAGCAACGCGTAGCTCAGCGCATACACGCTGATGAGCTGGCCAGCAGCACCGATGCTGACGCCAAACGAATGCGCGATTTCGGGCAGGATGCCCGCGAAGACAAAGCTGTCGGTGCCTAGCGCGAACATACCCAGTGAGAGTGTTAGAAGGCGGTGATCCATGTCGACTTCTCCAGAAAGATTGCAAATTAGTGGCGTGACGAAACTATAGGGAAGCCACCGGCATCGCACTACGGGCCGAAAGCAGGAAGCTGTTCCCCATAAACCGGTTAAGTCGTGCGCCGGCGTTACTTCGTTTGCGCGAGCTGCTGATGCGGGGCATCCCATCCGCCGCCGAGCGAGCGGAACGTTCTCACTGCGGCGCGGGCAGCATCTGCCTTCGTGGCATCGAGATCGTCACGTGCATCGAGCAGTTGCCGGTCCGCGTCGAGCACATCGGTAAGCGTGATCGAACCCGCGCGATACGCCTTCTCCGAAAGGTCTCGCGCCTTCGTCAACGCGGCGACTTCCTGCTGAATTTCGTGCGCGCGAATCTCCGTTTGCGACAGCGTCATCAACGCGTCTTCTACGTCTTCGGTTGCCTTGAGGGCAGCTTCGCGATATTGCGCCAATGCCTCTGCGTACGCGCCGCGCGCGTTCCTGACTTCGGCGTCGACCTTGCCGAAATCGAACAGGCGCCATTGCAGCGCACCCGTGCCGATCGGCTGAAACGACTTCGCGCTCAGGAAGTGGCTGGCTGAGATGCTGTCGAATCCCAGTGCGCCGGACAGCGAAATCTTCGGGTAGTAATCGGCGATTGCCACGCCGATCGCTTCGTTGGAAGCCGCGAGATGGCGTTCGGCGGCGATCATGTCAGGGCGACGCCGCAGCACGTCGACCGGCTGATCCGCGCTGCCGATGGCGGGCACCTCCGGTATAACGCCCGCGTTGGTGCCGAGTTCAGCCGCGTAGGTGCCCGGTTGTGCGCCCATCAGCACGTCGAGCCGGTTCAACTGCGCTTCGAGCGATACGCGCAAGCCCGGAACGGCCGCGCGTGCCTGACGCAACAGCGCTTCGGCCTGCGCCACCTCGCGTTCGTCGGATGCACCGGCCTGCTTGCGCGCCTTCACGAGTTCCAGCAGACGCGCATCGGTATTTACCTGATCCTCGGTGACGGCCAGCTGCGCCTGCAGCCCTCTGATTTGCAGGTAGGCATCGGCGGCGTCGGCAGCGACGGTCACGCGCGTGCCGAGTTGAGCGGCCTCAGCGGCTTGCTCTTCGTCGGTGGCTGCCGCGTGGGCGCGCCGCAGCCCGCCCGCCAGGTCGATTTCCCAGCTTGCCGTTGCTCCAGCGACATACTCCTTCTGGTCGCGGCTGTAGTTGGGAAACGCGCTCGCAATCGTGCCAAGCGGGCTCTGCGTGCTTTGGTGTACTGCCGTGTACGATGCATTCGCGTCGACGGTCGGAAGCAGGCGCGCGCCAGCCGCCTGGGCCGCGGCGCGCGACTGGGCGACGCGTGCAATCGCAGCCTGCAGGCTGAGGTTTTGATCGAGCGCACGTTGCACCACCTTGACCAGCTCGGGATCGTTGAAGCCCGTCCACCAGCTATCGAGGTTCGGCGCCGGCAATGACGTCTGCCGGTCCGCGACGACCTTCGCGTTGTGAAACGGCGCCATCTCCGTGTGAGGCGCAACATAATCCGGCCCGACGGCGCAACCCGCAAGCATCGCGCTGACGATCAGACTACCGATGATCGCTTTCGAAGTTCTGGATACCAAGCCGTTCATTTCATTTCTCCACTACCGAGTTTCCGCAAGGCAGGCGCGCGCTTGATGCCGAGCTTGCGAACGAAGGCGTAAAACGCCGGAGTGAATGCGAGCCCGAAGAGCGTCACGCCGAGCATGCCGAAGAACACCGTCGTGCCGAGCGATTGCCGCATTTCCGAGCCGGCGCCGCTGGCAATGGCGAGTGGTACCACGCCTGCGATAAAGGCGAAGGACGTCAGGATCGGGCGCAGGCGCACGTGTGCTGCATGAGTGGCGGCGTCCTCAGCATTGACGCCGTCTTCGTCCTGACGTTGTCTAGCGAACTCGACGATGAGAATGGCGTTCTTGGCGGCCAGTCCAACGAGCACCACAAAGCCGATTTGCGCAAGAATGTCGATCGGCATGCCGCGCATATTCAGACCGATTGCCGCTGCCAACAGACACATCGGCACGATCAGCACGATTGCGAGCGGCGTCTTCCAGCTTTCGTACTGCGCGGCCAGCACGAGGAACACGAACAGTGCCGATGCAGCGAAGATCACGAGCGGCGACATGGTCTGCTCTTTCTGCTGGTGAGCAAGATCGGTCCATTCGTACGTGATGCCGTTCGGAAGCACCTGCGCGGCGAGCTGTTCCATGTGTTGAATGGCATCGCCGGACGAGTATCCAGGGCCCGCTGCACCCATGATTTCCGCTGCGGGATACATGTTGTAGCGCGGCACGCGATACGGCTGCGTCGTGCTCCTGAACGTCGCCACGCTGCTGATCGGCACCATGTCGCCGGTCGAGTTGCGCACCTTGAGCCGTCCGATGTCTTCGGGTGTCCGGCGGAATGCTTCGTCGCCCTGAACGCGTACCTGATACGTACGGCCCATGAAGTTGAAGTCATTCACGTATTGCGAGCCAAGGTAGAGGTCCATGGTGGAAAACACGTCGGTTGGCGTGAGACCGATCTTTTCTGCCTTGAGGCGGTCGATGTCCGCATAGACAGACGGCGCACCCGCGTTGTACAGCGTAAACACGCCGCCGAATACCTTGTCCTTGTTGGCGGCAGCCACCAGTGCTCGCGATGCGTCGGCGAGTGCCTGCGGGCCGAGTCCGCCGCGGTCTTCCAGCATCAGCTTGAAGCCGCCCGCCGCGCCCAGACCCTGCACGGGCGGCGGATTGATCACGACGACTACGGCGTCCTTGACGCCCGCGACGCGCTTGCGCAGTTCGACCAGCATCGACGCCGCATTGACGCCGGGAACATGCTTGCCATAGAGCGAAGGCAGACCGTAGAAAAGGGTCCCGACGTTGGGCGCAATCGTGCCCGTCGTGACGTCGAGGCCAGAGACGGGCGACGTGTGCGTGACGCCTTTGAGACCCGGCGTATCGAGCACGATGTCGTTGATCTCGCGAATCACCTTGTCGGTGCGTTCGAGACTGGCGCCGGGAGGCAGGAACGCGATCACAGCCTGATAGCCGATGTCCTGTTCCGGAATGAAACCGGTGGGCATCTTCGACATCTGCAACGCGGTCGCACCGATCAGACCGGCATAGACGATCAGCATGACGGTGGTCGCACGTACGGCGCGGCCCGTCATCTTTCCGTAGCGGGACGACAGCCATTCGAACGACGTATTGAAGCGGCCGAAAATCGCGTGATGGAGGCGGCCCAGCGCGGTGGAACCGCCGTGCGGCTTCTCCATGTCGTGCGGCTTGAGAAGCACCGCGCACAGCGCCGGGCTTAGCGTAAGCGAGACGAAGCACGAGATGACGGTGGACGCTGCGATCGTAATTGCGAACTGCTTGAAGAACAGCCCCGAGATGCCCGACATCAATGCAGTGGGACCGAACACTGCGCACAGCGTGAGCGCGATGGCGATAATGGCCGTCGATACCTCGTTCATGGTTCGACGCGCGGCTTCTTTCGGCGACATGCCGAGCGCCATGTTGCGTTCGACGTTCTCGACCACGACGATGGCATCGTCCACGACAATCCCGACGGCCAGGACCAGTCCGAACAGCGAAAGGTTATTGATGGATGCGCCGAACAGGGAAAGGATGGTGAACGTGCCGACCAGCGAGACCGGAATCGCGACAACCGGGATGATCGTGGCGCGCCAGTTCTGCAGGAACAGATACACGACGCCGACCACCAGCAGAATAGCGATGCCGATGGTTTTCGCGACTTCCTCGATCGACTGGGAAACAAACGTGGTCGGATCGTAGATCTTGATGTAGTCGACGCCGGGCGGGAAGCTCTTCTTCAGCTCATCCATTTTGGCCCATACGTCATGCTCGACCTGCACGACGTTCGCATCGGGTGTCGCGATGACGAACCACGGCGTGGCGGCGTACCTGTCGGCGTAAGCCTTGGAGCCGTAATCCACCGAGCCGAGCTCGACACGACCGATATCGCGAATGCGTGTCACGCGCCCCTGGGTATCGGATTTGACGACGACGTCGCCAAACTGTTCGGGCGTCGTCAGGCGGCCAAGCGCGTCGATGTTGATCTGGTAGGCACCCGTACCGTTGTTCGACACAGGCGGCTGATTGAGCACGCCTGCCGACACAGCGGCATTCTGCGCGCGAAGCGCTGCGAGTATTTCATTGGCGCTAATGTGGTACGAAGCCGCCTTATCCGGATCGATCCAGATGCGCATCGCGTACTGCCGCTCGCCGAACAACTGGAAGTCCGACACGCCAGGCAAGCGCGCAATCTGATCGCGCACCTTGAGCATGTAGTTCGACAGATATTCGGGACTGCGCGAGCCGTCGGGCGAATAGACATGCACCCCGAGCAACAGCGCCTGGATCGTCTTTTTCACCTGAACGCCCTGCAATTGCACTTCAGCGGGCAGGCGAGACAGCGTGTCTTCCACGCGGCTGCGTGTGAGCAGAAGCGCTGTATTCGCGTCCGTGCCGACCTTGAAAATCACGGTGATCGTCAACTGACCGTTGCTGGTCGATTGGCTCGAGAGGTAGTCCATGTTCTCGACGCCGTTGACGGACTGCTCGAGCGGCGTGGCGACCGTGCGTGCAATCGTGTCGGCCGATGCACCGGGGTACGAAGTCGTGATCTGAATGGTCGTTGGAACGATGTTCGGATATTGAGCGACAGGCAGTTTCACCATGGTTGCCAGACCGATCAACACCGCGAATATGTTGAGCACCGCCGCAAAACGCGGGTGCTCGATAAAGAAGTGAGTCAGTTTCATGATTCGGCTCCTTGGCCGCCGTGCTCCGCCGAGAACTCGATCGCTCCCGCATGTGGCGAAATCTTCGAACCTGGGCGCACGGACGGAATGCCGTCGATCACGATCCGCTCGGTCGGCGCAAGTCCGGATCGAATGACGCGCAGGCCGCCTCGAAGATCGCCGATCTCGACCTTTCTGGGCATCGCTACGTTGTCCGCTCCGACGACGTACACCATGTGATCGGTCTGGTCCTGCAGCACGGCCGCATCGGGGACGAGCAATGCCGCCTGCGGTGCCGTCATCGCCAGCCGCAGGCGTGCGAAGCCGCCCGGCGTCAACGACAGGTCGCTATTTGGAATAGTCGCGCGCGCATGAATGGTTCCGCTCGAACGGTCGAGCGTGTTGTCGATAAAGTTGAGCGTGCCGGTGCGGGTATATCCATTGTCGCCAGTCGGTGAAATGTTCACTGCATCTACGAGCGGTCCTTTCCGGTCTTCACGAGCGTGCTGGAACGCGGCGTAGTCGTTTTCGCTGATGTCGAAATCCAGGTAGATAGGGTCCAGCGACACAAGGGTCGCCAGCAGCGTCGTGGGGCCGCTGCCGGCGCGGCTGCCGGATATCAGATTGCCCGTCGAGACGAGGTGTGTACCGATGCGGCCGGTAAACGGCGCCGTGATCTTGCAGCGGTCAAGGTCGAACCGGGCGTCACGAACGAGCGCATTGGCGTTGTCGACGGCCGCTTGAGCCACACGTTGTTCGGCGACTTTCTGGTCGACGTTCTCGACCGTTCCCGCCTCCGAACGCTGCAGTTCCTGCGCGCGGGCAAGCTCGCGGGTGGCGAGTGCTAGCCGGGCGTTCGCGGATTCGAGTCCAGCCGTGGCCTGGCTCAGCTTGATCTGATACGGTTCTGGATCGACCTCGAACAGCACGTCGCCTTTGTGCACGATGTCGCCGTCCTTGAAATTGATCTGCACGAGCGTGCCGCCCACCTGCGCGCGCAAGTCGACGCGATTCACGGCCGAGAACTGACCGAGAAAGCCGAGCCGGCCCTCGATATCACGCTGCAACGGCGCGCTAATGGCAACCGATGGAGGCGGCGGCGAGGCAACGGGCGCTGCACTCGGCCAGTGCATGTGAGCCGCTGTCGCCGAGATCGCGAGGATCACAGCGGCTGCGACACCTTTGACGACCCATCGAAGGGAGCCGGACGGGGCCGGGTTGGCCGACGTCGCCACTCTCGCCTCAGTCTGATCAACTTCAGTATTCATGGCATTCCTAAGTATGAAAACAGGCTGTACAACAGAGGGTTGTGACCCGGCTCGCCCGTCAGATGATCAATCGTTGCTTTCTCGTATGAAGAAAGCCGCATAGTCCAGAATCTGGCCGCGATCCCGGGAAACTTCCCCGTGAACGACTGCCGGCTAAGTTTCGTGACGCAACTATAGGCAACACCGTTGCGTCACACTACTGGCCGAAACCGGGAAGCTGTTCCCCACCATCCGGTTAAGTTGCATGACGAAACCTGAGCTAGGATACGTTCCATCATGTATAGAAAACGCTTCGATGGAATGGACTGTTCGATCGCTCGCGCCCTGGACGAGGTGGGCGAGTGGTGGACGCTACTGATCGTTCGCGAGTGCACGCAAGGCAGCAGGCGCTTCGACGAATTCCAGAGCGGGCTCGGTATTGCCCGCAATGTCCTTGCGGCGCGGCTGGAACGTTTGATCGAGCTGGATATTCTCGAGCGCTTCCCGATCGCAGAACGCGCGAACACGTTCGGTTACCGGTTGACCTCGAAAGGGGCCGATTTATACCCGGTGCTGGTCGCGCTCATGCAATGGGGAGACAGGTGGTTAAGGCCGGATGGCAAGCCGCCAATCACCTTGGTGGACCATGCGAGCGGGACTCCTGTGCGGGCCGTGGAAGTCCGCACGACGGAAGGGCAGGCGTTGACGTATCGCGACGTGCGGTTTGCTGCCGGTCCGGGCGCAACGAAGGCGACCCAGGACGTCATCGAGAACCGGAACGATCGGGTACTCGGCGATAAGAGCGGGGAGTCGTGAGCCTGAATGGAAGCGAAAAGCGCTAGTGCCGCTTCTGTTTGCCGAATCGGGAGAGCGATTGTCTGAGCTTGGGCGCCGCAAAGTCGATGAAGTGCCGCAGTTTGATGGCCATCAGATTTCGGGACACGTGAACCAGATGTACGGGCACCGGTTCGATCTCGAACTGTGGCAGGAGTACCTCCAGTTGCCCGTTGCGGAGCGCTTCGTCGGCATCGTGCTCGAAGACGTAGGTGATGCCGGCGTTGTCCACCGCGGCGCTGACGGCAGCGTCGGGTGTCGTGACTTCGAGCCGGGGTTTCACGCCGAGCACATAGATCTTGCTCGTCGTGGGCAGGCGGAAGCGCCACGGCGACAGATAGGGGCTATTGAAGACGACGCACGAATATTTGATGAGATCGTCGGGTTCGCGCGGCGGCGGATGGTTGGCAAGAAAGGCCGGACTTGCGCAGACGATCGGGCGCAACGAACCGATGCGCGTGGCGATCATGCTGCTGTCCGCGAGTTCTCCGATCCGCAACGCGAGATCGGCGTGCGAATCGATGAGGTCGATGTTTCGATCGGAGAGAAGGAGCCGCACGGTGATGTCCGGATACTGCGCCAGGAACTGATTGATGACGGGCAAAACATGCAGGCGGCCCAGCTGCATGGGTGCAGTCACGACCAGTTCGCCTTTCGCGGTCGCGAATTCGCCGGTGGCCTCGTGCTCCTGTTCACGCACGAGGTCGAGAATGCGCCGGGCCGCGGCGACGTAGGACATACCAGCGTCGGTCAATGTCAGTTTTCGCGTGGTTCGTATCAGCAACCGCGTTCCCAGCAGCTCCTCGAGGTCGGCTACCTTGCGGGTGAGCGTGCTGACAGGGATCTTCAGTTCGCGTGCTGCCGCCGACAGGCTTCCCCTGTCCACGGCGGTCAGCAGCATTTCCATGGCTTCTAGTCGGTCCAACGCGTTCGCTCACGTGGGGTTGGGTCGCTGTATTGTATGAGAAGTTCTTCGCGGTGTCGTATCAAAGCATGACTTGACGAAAACACATATTGCTGGAGATTCCGATGTATGCCCAGGCTATCGCGCAAGGCGTGCAAGCAGTAGAAACCATGGAAACTTATCTCGACAAGGCAGAACGGTTTGCGGATGCGAATAAAACTGATGTTGCCGTTCTGTTGTCGACTCGCCTCGCTCCCGACATGGGCGGATTGTACCTACAGCTATCGATGCCTCGCCGTTCGTATCTGCAGCACCTTTGTTGAGATGAGAGACTCGCCGAATGTGGGGAGACGTGAAAAATGGTGAAGCGATCGGCGTTGCCTGCGAACGAATCCGATACGAACGGCCCTAGATTACTGCCTGCGTTGCTGCGAGCATGATTCCGACGGCGCGTTACATCAATATGGTGGAAGTGGTCACGCTAATGAAATTACCGATCGCAATGTGGTGAACCTGGGACCTTCTCGTTTTCCTTCAAGACATAGGTCTAATCAGCATACTGCCGGGCGGGTACAGTTTGGTTCCTCATAGCCGGCCGTTTATGCGGCCGTTTGCGGAGTACCTTGAGCCCTGAGGTTGATAATGCAAACACGGAAACTTGGAACGAGCGGCCTGGAAGTCTCAACCATTGGCTTTGGCTGCATGGGACTGAGCTTCGCCTATGGGCCGCCCACCGAACGCGCTGAATCGGTCAAACTGATCCGCTCGGCGTTCGAGCAAGGGGTCACCTTTTTCGATAGCGCGGAGGCTTATGGTCCGTTCCTTAACGAAGAGATACTGGGTGAGGCCGTGGCGCCGTTTCGCGATCAAGTCGTGATCGCGACGAAGTTCGGCTTCCGCGAGGGCAATCCGAAGGCTGGAATGGATAGCCGTCCGGAGCGCATTCGTGAAGTCGCAGACGCGGCCCTCGCGCGTCTGAAGACCGATCGGATCGATCTGTGTTATCAGCACCGCGTGGACCCACAGGTACCTGTCGAAGACGTCGCCGGCACCGTAGGCGATTTGATTCGTGAGGGGAAGGTCAAGCATTTCGGAATGTCCGAAGCCGGCGCGCCAGCGATTCGTCGCGCCCACGCTGTGCAGCCGGTTGCCGCACTACAGAGCGAGTATTCGCTGTGGTGGCGTGAGCCGGAACAGTAAATCCTGCCGACGCTGGAAGAGCTTGGAATCGGCTTCGTTCCCTTCAGTCCGCTGGGCAAAGGATTTTTGACAGGGGCTATCGATGAATGCACTCGGTTCGATGCGAGTGATTTCCGCAATACCGTGCCGCGCTTTGCACCCGAAGCGCGCAAGGCGAATCGCGTATTGGTCGACATGTTGACCCCAATCGCAGCGCGCAAACACGTTACACCAGCCCAAATCGCGTTGTCCTGGCTTCTCGCACAACGTCGCTGGATCGTTCCCATTCCCGGGACCACGAAAGTCCATCGCATCGGGGAAAATAATGGTGCTGCCGACATCGTGCTGAGCGCCGACGATCTGCGCGATATCGACACTGCCGTGTCGAGTGTGACCGTTCAGGGTGACCGGTACTCGGCTCAAGGTCAAAAGATGGTCAATCGCTAAAATTGCATGATGAGCCCGCCGGGTGTCGTGACGCGAAGTGCCATGCGTGAAAACTTCAATGAAATCTTCGCCTTTCTCATTGTTGCGCGTGAAGGCAGCTTTACCAAAGCCGCAGCGCAACTAGGCGTGTCTCAGTCTGCGCCTAGTCAAACCGTCCGCGAGTTGGAGACACGTCTCGGCCTTCGTCTTTTGACGCGTACGACCCGAAGCGTTGCTCCGACGGCGGCGGGCGAACGTCTTCTTGGCCGGATTGGCCCGAGCTTTCAGAGCATTGAAGCGGAGATAGCAGCGCTGTCCGTTCTGCGCGATAAACCTGCGGGAACCATCCGGATCTCGGCGCCGCTTCACGCTGCCGAAACCATCATCTGGCCCAAGCTTGAAGGTTTCGTGCGCGACTATCCCGACATCAGCGTCGAAGTGAATGTCGAGCACCGTGTGATCGATATAGTCGCAGAGCGGTACGACGCGGGCGTTCGTCTTGGAGAACATCTCGCCAAAGACATGGTTGCCGTGCGTATCAGCCCGGATAGCCGGATGTCGGTCGTGGGATCTCCCGGCTATTTCGCTTCTTATCCGCATCCGGCTACGCCAAAAGAACTCTCGCATCACAACTGCATCAATTTGCGCTTTCCCACGTATGGCGGAGTGATGCCATGGGAATTCCGAAAAGATGGGCACGCGTTGTCGTTACAGGTGAAAGGACAATGCGTGTTCAATGTGAGTCCGATGATCTTGCGGGCAGCTCTCGCTGGATACGGGCTCGCTTATCTTCCGGAAATGATCGGGGCAAATCAGCCAGAAGAAGGTCTGCGGCGTAACGAGCAACCAGTCAACGGTTCTGCTCAAAGATGACGGGTGGAGTCGGCGCCTCATTCACATGCAGGCGGAATATATCTGGCCGTGCATAATGCCCGACGACGTCGAAGTCGTACTTCCCTCTTGAGAGGTCACCGAAATCCAGCTCGTGGACGAGCAGGGCATCTTCATCAAGCACAGGCCCGGCAAGCACTTCTCCAAGCGGGCCCACGATGCAACTGCCGCCACGCATCAGAACGGCATTGGGATCGTTTCCCTGGACGGCTGCATAATTTTGCGGGGCGTCGCTGCGTCGCAGATGCTGGCACGCAGAGAGCACGAAGCAGCGGCCTTCCATCGCAATGTGTTGCATGGAAGCCACCCAGGTCGGCCGGCTGTCCGCTGTGGGCGCGCAATAAATCTGGATGCCCTTTGCGTACATCGCCATGCGTAGGAGCGGCATGTAATTTTCCCAGCAGATCACTGCACCCAGACGACCGAAGGGCGTATCGAATACGGGAAGCGTCGATCCGTCGCCAAATCCCCAGATCAACCGCTCGGCCGCCGTGGGCATCAGCTTGCGGTGCTTGCCCAGCAGCCCGCCATCGGGCGCGAGGAAGAGCACGGTACAGTAAAGCGTGCCCCCATCGCGCTCGATCACGCCGACGACCAGGTATTGCTTGAGATCGCCTGCGATCTGGCCGAGTCGATCGCTCCAGACGGACGGCACCTCGATGGCACTTTCAAAATACCGGCGATATTCCTCTCTGCCTTCAGGCGTCCTGGCGCCGACGGAAGCCCCGAATTGAAGTCCCTTGGGGTAAGCGGACACGAAGGCCTCGGGGAACACAATCAACTGCGAATCCTGTTTCGACGCCGCGACGACGTTCTGTTCGACCTTGGCCAGCGTTCGTTCGACATCGAACATGGCCGATCCCGTTTGTACGACTGCCGCACGCAAAACCTGCTCCATTTCGACCTCCTGTTGATACGCGCTTGTCCATTGCATCGATGGGCGAGGGTTCGAGGATTGGCGCACCCCGGTGCTGTTCGTTACCCAGAGGATAGACAAAAAACGTGGACCGGAGTCTCGAATCGAACACACGCAAAACTTTCGTGAAGGCCGAGTGGCCGCTACCCGGAAGTCCAATCGTCTGCTATGGAGCGACGAGGGCAGACTCCATCGGGTCGTATGTTGCCGCTTGCGCAATGATTTCGTTGATCGCACACGGAATGGCAATTAACGAAAAGCGGTCGTACTTGGTCGCAGACAATTCGATGCTTCTTTTGCAACTTTCCCATGGCAGGATGTACAACGCCCAACAAGCGTGCGTCGGACCAGACAAGACTGCTGTCGCCGGCCGGCGTTGGAGCATCGGCATCATCGGCCGGCAGGCCGGAAGGCAGTGGCTGCGCGAACAGCTGACGGAATTCAGCATTGTCGCGGGGGACATCGTTGCCCGGGAAGACGAAACGAGGTCCAGTTTTTATGTGGTGCTTCAGGGTGAGGTCGCCGCCACACGGCTCTCACGCGGACAGCAGATTCCGACGTTGCGTTTATTGCGCCAAGCTTTTTCGGAGCCGTCTCGATGCTATCGGGAACACCTGCCCCTGGCACACTCAGGGCGGTCACCGATGGGCGCGTTGCGCTGCGGCCAGCGCGGGCGTTTCGGGAATTAGGAGGACGACTTCTTCCGATTGCCGCGCGCCGCCCAAGCTCGGGGCGAAACGTTGGCTCCGCGCTAGCGGAACTGCTCCTCTGGTTGGGCAATACGTTCGCCCAGCTGCCGGTTGCGTGACCCCAGTTCACGGATATAGGCAGTGAGAAGCTAACGCGATCGTGTGTTCGACGAGGCTGGGCAGACCGCTGCAACCGAAGTGCGCAAGCACGTTTTCGATCCCATGCTACAGCGGCACGCTCAACGACGCCTTTGGCAGTATGGGACGCACGCGGCTCTACGGAACACAGCTTTCATTCGCTTGCAATCGGCGACAAGAAGTCGCCCCCTTTGCGGACCGGACCGGGTCACACCAAACGCAGCCCGCCACCACGCGAGTCTTTCATCCGTCCATGGTTGTGCATACGTAAGGCTCTCGATGCCACCCGCTTTTAAATAGACACATTGACAGCCCTGCATGTCAAGAGGCAAGTTAGCTGCCATCGCTGGAATCCTTAAAGGCACCTTACGATGCGACAAGATTCAGAAAATGCTCTTGAAATGATTGCGGCGGCGAGCGAGCCATTACGCGTTGGTTTTTTCCTCGTCCCAGATTTCCCTATGATGACCTTCGGCGCGGCCCTGGATCCGCTCAGGCAGGCGAATCGTATCGCCGGACGCAGTCTTTACAAATGGATTTTTGTGTCAACAGACGGTGCGCCGGTTCATTCAAGCGCGGGCGTTCCGATTCCCATCGATTATTCGATAGCCGATATGCCCGCGTGCGATCTGGTGATTCTCTGTGCTGGGCTGAACCACATCAAAGCGTATAAGCCTGCTGTGTTCAGATGGCTGAGGTCATTGCACGGCCTTGGATGTGTGCTCGGAGGGATATGCGCGGGCCAGTTCCTGATTGCAAAGGCGGGGTTGCTCGAAGGGCGTCGATGCGCGGTCCATTGGGAGTTGCTCGCTGCTTTCCAGGAGGAGTTTCCACAAAGTGTCGCATCAAACGCCATCTTCGCTGTGGATGGCCCATTTATTACCTCGTCGGGCGGGACGGTGACACTTGACATGATGTTGTATGTGATTGCCGCCAGCAAAGGGCGGGATATCGCAGATGCCATTTCAGACCAGTTCAACCATCCTGAGATACGTCAGCAAAACTCGGCGCAGCGCCTGCCAGCGCAAACCAGATTTGGCATCCGTAATCCAAAGTTGCTGGAGATAGTGAAGGTGATGGAATCCAGCATCCGCAACCCCGTTGATCTCCAGGTTCTCGCCCGACGGGTGCAGCTGTCGACCCGGCAGATCGAGCGGTTGTTTGTCACGCATCTGGGAAAAACGCCTTCTGCCTTCTACGCGGGTCTACGTATGGCCCGCGCTCACGATCTGATTTTGCAAACCGACCTGTCGATTGCGGACGTCGCGCAAATCTGTGGCTACATGTCCGTGTCGCGATTCGGACGCATGTATCGCGCCCAATACGGGAATACTCCAAGAGAGGTGCGTCAAGGCGGGTTAACTCGACGGTCAGCGGTAAATTGAACCGCTCCACCTGGTCGGTTCTTGACAGCCGCTGTGCAAAATCGCGCATGTCGCGTTTTGTACCTGAAATGTCGCATTGTGTTTTTTGCAACGAATCGAATCGCCGTAACCTTGCGTCAGTTGTTCATTGCCCGCCGCCCCCATTCCCGGAGAAAACGCAGTGTCCAAGGATTCCAAGCCCGCTCAGCACCCATATATTCCTGTTCTCGTCGAAGACCTGAAACGCGGGACCATTTCGCGCCGTCATTTTCTACGCACGGCCACACTGCTCGGATTGTCGGCAGTCACGGCGTATAAGCTCAGCGGTGAAAAAAACCCTTTCATTGACGAGGCGAAGGCCGCAGATGCGTTGCCAAAAGGCGGACACCTGCGTATCGGCATGCGATGCATGGAGATCAAGAGCCCGCATCAAGCTGACTTTGCTGAAAAATCAAACGTGATTCGGCAGGTTTGCGAGTTCCTTACATTTACTGATGGCGCAAATATCACCCACCCTTATCTGCTCGAAAAATGGGAGGCCAGCGACGATCTGAAGACCTGGACGTTGCACATCCGCAAGGGTGTGAAATGGCACAACGGTCGAGCACTGAACGCAGACGATGTCGTATGGAATCTGAAGCGTGTCTGTGATCCAGCGGTTGGTTCGTCGCAGCTTGGATTGTTCACGGGGTATCTTGTCCAGGAATATGACTCCGGTCAGAAAGACGCGAACGGAAAGCCGAAGAAGGCCAGCCGCCTCTGGTCAGATCATGCGATTGAAAAGGTAGACGACCTGACGGTCAGGCTGAATTGCTTTGCGCCGCAGATCGCCGTCCCGGAACATCTGTTCCATTACGCGATGTTCATCACGGATCCGGCGGACAAGGGAATGTTTGGCGCCGGGTTTAACGGCACGGGACCGTTCGAACTCACATCGTACACGGTAGGCAAGGGCGCGATGTACAAAGCGCGCAAGGATTACTGGGGCACAGGGCCCTACCTCGATACGTTTGAGTTTGTCGATTTGGGCGATAGCGCTGGCGCGGGGATCTCGGCGATGGCATCGCGTCAGGTTGATGGGCTGTCCGAGGCTGACGCAGTCCAGGTAAACGCAATGAAGCGGCTACCGCACGTGCAGCCCTATAGCGTACTGACGTCGCAGACTGGCGTCGCCCGGATGCGCGTCGATCACAAGATCCTCGGAGACAAACGAGTGCGCAAGGCAATGAAGCTTGCGATTGATCATCAGAAAATCATTGCGACTTCACTGCTCGGCGCAGGTACGTCCGCCGAAGACCATCACGTCGCCCCAGTGCATCCCGAATACTTCCCGTTGCCCAAGTATGGGCGCGACGTTGCACAGGCAAAGAAACTGCTGGCCGAAGCCGGTTACCCGAACGGCTTCGAAATCGACATGGTGACGCGTCCTGATCCCATCTGGGAGCTGAATACCGTTCAGGCCTTGGCGGAACAGTTCAAGGACATCGGCGTAAGAGTGAATATCAAGCCATTGCCGAGCGCGCAGTACTGGGAGGTGTGGACGAAGGTGCCGTTCAGTCTGACTGGTTGGGGCCACCGCCCGCTAGGAGTGATGACGCTTGCTCTCGCGTATCGATCAAATGCTGCATGGAACGAGTCAGGCTACTCAAACCCGGAGTTCGATGCATTGCTCGATCAGGCAGACGGCATCCTGGACCCGAAGAAACGTAGTCTCGTGATGGAAAAGATCGAAAAAATCATGCAGGAAGACGGCCCGATTGTGCAACCGTTCTGGCGTGCTTTCTCGACAGTCATGGACAAGAAGGTCAAAGGCTTCTCGGTTCATCCGTCGCAGTACATCTTTGCCAATCAGTATGCAGTAAGCGCGTGAGTTTAAGGGGCGCCTTCCGGGGCGCGGTGTACCGGGTGCTGCTGCAAGGTCTAACAGAGAGTCTTGTTCCGATGGCTTCATTTCTCGCCAAGCGCATTACGTTGATGATACTTACGATGTTATGCGCGTCTTTCGTCGTATTCGCGGTCTCGGAGTTCACGCCGGGAAGTGTCGCACGCCGAACCCTCGGGCCCTATGCGACACAGCAGCAGGTGGACTTGCTGTCAAAGCGGATGCATGCCGACGAGCCTCTGATGGTTCGCTATGGAAACTGGCTTGGCGTGCTCGTTGGTGCCAAACCAGACCCGCTCGAAGATCCGGGTAATGGGCTTGGATTTAGTGATCCGCGAGGCTCGCAATATTTTGGGAACTTCGGATACTCGACCCTCTACAAGGTGCCGGTCAACGATGTGATGTGGAAGCGCCTCGGACACACGGCGGTATTGGCCGGAATTGCCTTTGCATTGATTGTGCCGCTCTCCATGTTGTTCGGGATTCTTTCCGGACTGAAGGAGGGGGGCGCGCTGGATCGGGTTCTCTCGGTTATCTGCATCACGTTTACTTCGATTCCGGAGTTTGCCTCTGGCGTGTTCCTTGTGACGCTGTTCGTGATTCTCTGGCCGGTCCTCCCCGGAACAAGTCCGCTCGATGGAAGTGAAGGAGGGCATTGGTCTGTCGCGTCACAACTGGTGTTGCCGGTCGCCGTGCTCGTGCTGTACGACTTCGGCTATGTGGCCCGGATGATTCGCGTTTCAATGATCGGCGTCATGGAGAAGCCGTACATCCGTACTGCAATCCTCAAAGGATTGAGCCCGAGGCAGGTAATCCTTGGACACGCGTTGAGGAACGCGATGATCGCGCCGTTCACCGTGCTGTTGCTGCAAATCAACTTTCTGATCGGCGGCGTGGTGGTGACAGAGATGGTCTTTGCCTATCCAGGCTTTGGCCGGATGCTGCTGGATGCAAGCATGTTTGGTGACATTGCAACGCTTGAGGCTGCCACTCTTGTAACTGTATTCGTCGCAGTGCTCACGCAGTTTCTTGGCGACCTTGGCTACATGCTGCTTAATCCACGCATTCGTGTGAGGTAATTACATGTCTTCCATTGATCCCGGTGTTGTGCCCCTGGCGGTGCGAACGGCGCGTGCTCCGAGGCGGGCGTGGACACGTATCTTCAGTTCTCCCACGGCCGTAATCGGACTGTTTCTGATCGTTTTCTGGGTGGTCCTGGCCGTGCTCGCACCTGTCTTATCGTTGCCGTCACCTACTGCGCAGGACGCTATGGCTATGGCGGACCCAACGCCGTCAGCAGCCCACTGGCTGGGAACGGATATTCTCGGACGAGACATTCTTTCGCGCCTGATATTTGGTGCAAGGACCGTCCTGCTCGTAGCCCCGCTGTCTGTGGCGGTTGCCATGGTTGCCGGCATCATCCTTGGCATGCTCGCCGGCTACTTCGGCGGTTGGATTGAAACGATTGTTGACCGGTTCTCGGACCTGGTGCTCGCATTTCCGGTGCTCATTCTCTATGTGATTCTGATTGCGAATGTTGGGGCGTCAATAAGCAATATTGTTATTGCCACAACCATCGCTTCGGCACCTGGTATCGGGCGCATCGTGCGCGGCCTCGTGCTCGATCTCAAGCAGCAGGAATACGTGGCGGCGGCGCGTCTACGTGCAGAAAGTACTTTTTATATCATCGTTTGCGAGCTGCTTCCCAACTGTCGTGGTCCATTATTCGTCGATGCGTGCCTACGTATTGGTTACACAATTATCACGATTGGTGTACTTGGATTTCTGGGGCTGGGTCTTCCGCCACCGAATCCGGACTGGGGAGGTATGGTCCGGGAAACGACGACGGTGATTAACGTCTGGCCGCTGATGTCGATTGCGCCGTCGGTCGCGATCGTTAGTCTCGTCCTTGGATTCAACTTGTTGGCCGACGGGTTGCGGGAGGCATGGAAGCCATGAATGCAATCATTGATGCCGGCCTGCGCGGAAATCGCAATGTGTCGCCGTCTGCTAATAAGGCTCTGCTGGAGATTCGTGATCTCCGCATCGAATACCGTGGGCGGTATGAATCAGTCGTTGCCGTACCCAATGTGTCGCTGACCATCGCCCCAGGCGAGAGCTACGGGCTGGTGGGCGAATCAGGCTGCGGCAAGACAACCACTGCCATGGCAGTCGTGGGATATCTGGGTGCTAACGGGCGGGTGACAGGCGGGAGCATCCGTTTCGAGGGAGAAGAAATCGTTGGCGCGAGCCCGGAAAAATTGCGCACGATTCGTGGCCGTCGCGTAGCGATGGTGTATCAGGAGCCGATGAGCGCGCTTAATCCGGTCAAGACGATCGGAGCCCAGCTGGCGGAAGTTCCAATTCGCCATCTTGGCGCCAGTCGCGCTGAAGCACGTGACATGTGCGCGAGCATGCTTGAGGATGTGCGTCTACCGGACCCGCTGGCGATGCTCAAGCGTTTCCCTCATCAACTGTCAGGTGGCCAACAGCAACGCATCGTTATTGCGATGGCCTTGCTTGCCCGTCCTGCGCTGTTACTGCTTGACGAGCCCACGACCGGTCTGGACGTGACCGTGGAGGCTGCGATTCTTGACCTGATTGCAGACCTTCGAAAGCAGTACGGGACGAGCCTTCTCTACATCTCTCACAATCTCGGGCTCATCGCCAGCGCATGCGATCGGGTTGGAATCATGTATTCGGGCGAGATGATTGAAGAGGCGGGCACGCAGACGCTGTTTCGCGAACCTCGCCATCCTTACTCGCAAGGTCTTCTCGGCTGTATCCCTGGTATAGGGAGCGCAAAAGGCGCGCGAGCGCTATCGCCGATTCCGGGCCATCTGCCGTCTCCGAAGGAACGTCCTCAGGGTTGCTGGTTTGGACCGCGTTGCAGTCATTTCAAGCAGGAAACCTGCGGCGTGGACCCAATCAAGCTTGTCGCTGCCGAAGCTGGTGAGCATCTGGTCAGATGCATCCGATGGAAAGAGCTGACGCGCGAAACTGTGGCCTTGAATGCCGGGGCAACTGACTCTATCGAACATGCCACGGCGTTGACAGTGAAGGATGTGTCCAAGCAGTACCTCCTGAATGGTGGACGTCGGACTGTCCAGGCTAACGAATCTGTATCGTTTGAGGTAGGCAAGGGCGAGATACTTGGTCTGGTTGGGGAATCGGGATGCGGCAAGTCCAGTCTCGCGCGCATGCTTGTTGGCCTGGAAGGCGCTACGCCGGGCTCAATTCAGTACTCAGGCGTCGAGCTGGCGCAAGTACCTGCGAAGAAACGCGCTCACGACATGCTGAAGTCGATTCAGATGGTGTTCCAGAATCCTGATAGCACGCTCAATCCATCACATTCTGTCGCCACACCAATCCGTCGTGCATTGCGCAAATTCGGCGGTTACAAAGACAAGGCGGCGATTGAGCAGCGCCTGCAAGAGTTGCTCAAGCTCGTACGACTACCAGCCGAACTGGCGCAGCGTCGTCCTTCGCAGCTATCCGGTGGACAAAAGCAGCGTATCGCCATCGCTCGTGCGTTCGCGACCAATCCGTCGCTTATCGTCGCAGACGAACCCGTCTCGGCCCTGGACGTGTCTGTGCAGGCTGCCGTGATCACACTGCTGCTATCAATCCAGAAAGAGCAGGAAAACACGCTGGTCTTTATCAGTCACGATCTGGCGCTGGTGCGTCACATTGCGGACCGCATCGTCGTGATGTACCTCGGTCGCATCATGGAGAAAGGGCTTGCTGAAGAAATCTTTGCTCCTCCGTATCACCCTTACACCGAGGCACTCCTTTCAGCTGTGCACAGTCCAGATGCTTCGGTGAAGCAGCAGGAACGGATCCGGCTGAGCGGTGAGACGCCCAGTCCGATAAACGTGCCACAGGGTTGCCGTTTCTCCTCGCGTTGTCATCGCAAGATTGGTGAAATTTGCGACACCGTTTCCCCACCGGTCCGTCAGGCTTCTGCGACACATGAAATTGCCTGTCATATCAGTCTTGAGGAACTCCGGACGATGCGCCCGGTTTTCCAGCAAAGCAACTCGGGAGGTGCGCTCGGATGAGCGACGAAAATCGCCCCTTTGACCTCGTTATTCGTGGCGGTACGGTCGTTTTGCCTGAGGGCCCATCTCAGATTGACATCGGCGTGCGCGACGAACGGATTGCCGCGCTTGGCGCCAATTTGCCTGCAGGGCGCGACGAGATCTCTGCCGCCGGGCGTATTGTGCTGCCTGGCGGGGTAGATGCTCACTGTCACATGGATCAGCAGCCATGGGAGGGAAAGTCCACTGCTGATGATTTCCAGAGCGGCACGCTGTCCGCGTTATGCGGTGGAACAACGACAATTATTCCGTTTGCCATGCAGATGCGTGGACAATCGTTGTCTGAGGTTGTCGCGGACTACCATCAACGTGCACTTCCGAAGGCGCACATCGATTACACGTTCCATCTGATTGTCGGAGATCCGACGCAGCGAACGCTCGAGGAAGAGATCCCAAGGTTGATCGCCGAGGGGTGCACTTCGGTGAAGATTTACCTGACCTACGAGGGGCTTAAGCTTGACGATTACGAAGTCCTCGAGGTATTGAACGTTGCAAGACGGGAAGGGGCTATGGCGATGGTGCATGCGGAGAATGACGCATGTATCCGTTGGCTGACGGACCACTTCCTGAAAGCACGCAAGACCCATCTGCGTTATCACGTGGTATCACATCCGACAATAGGTGACCGTGAAGCAACCTTCCGTGCGATCAGTCTGGCCGAGGTAATCGAGACACCGATCCTTATCTGTCACGTGTCAGCCGCCAGCGCAGCGGAGGAGATCCGGCGTGCCAAGGCGCGCGGCCTGCCGGTCTACGCAGAAACCTGTCCGCAATACCTCTTTCTTGCTGCCGAAGATATTGACACCCCCGATCTGTCTGGTGCGATGTGCGTATGTACCCCGCCTCCAAGGCCACGGGAAAACCAGGCTGAAATCTGGCGTGGCCTCCTTGACGGCACGCTTGAAGTGTTCTCGTCCGACCACTCCCCTTGGCATTACCGGGACAAGATTGCTGGTGGACCGGATACTCCGTACACGCGCATTCCCAACGGTGTGCCGGGTATCGAAACACGCCTGCCGCTACTGTTCTCAGCGGGGGTGAACGGCGGACGTATGTCGCTCACGCAATTCGCGGAAGTGACGGCAACGACCCCGGCGAGGCTATACGGCCTGTTTCCAAAGAAGGGGATTATTGCGATCGGCTCCGATGCAGATTTTGCAATCTGGGACCCCAAGCGCGAGGTCACTATCAGGAATAGCATCCTGCATCACGCCACCGACCACACACCTTATGAAGACATGATTGTGCATGGCTGGCCCGTGACCACTATTTCGCGCGGCGATGTCATCTGGAATGAAGGTGAGGTGACATCGAAACCGGGACGGGGCCGTTTCATCGCTGCAGAACGTCCTTTCGCGCGTCAGACCTCGTTGCCGTCCGTGCTTGAATCATGACAACACCCGGTAAGCGCCTAGAAGGCAAGGTAGTGATGATTAGCGGGGCTGCAAGCGATATTGGCGTTGCGATAGCAACGCGATGTATCGCTGATGGGGCCTTCGTCTTATGCACGGATATCGATTTAGACGCCGCAAGCAGTACGGCAAGGCAGCTCGGTTCTGCCGCGCTTGCCGTGCAGTGCGACGTAACCAGCCTGGAGTCAGCGCGTGCCGCTGTTGAACGGGCGCGTTCGCAGTTCGGTCGGCTCGACGGTTACGTTCACAATGCGGCCGCACCCTGGCATGACGGATCAGTGGAGGATCTTGACCCTGCGCATTGGCATCAGGAAGTCGACGTCTCCCTTACCGGTGCTTTCCTTATGAGTCGATTTGTCGTTCCCCTCATGCGCGAAACGGGTGGTGGTTCTATCGTCCTGGTTGCTTCCCAGTTGGGACACGTCGCGGCGGCACGATCAGTCGCCTATTGCGCGGCGAAGGCGGGGTTGATTCATCTCGCGCGCCTGATGGCTGTCGACCATGCATCTGACGGTATCCGTGTAAATAGTCTTTCTCCAGGCGCGGTGCGGACCGGGCGTCTGTTGCAATCGTGGTCTTCTCTCGATGAGGCGGACGCGATGCTCGGTCCAGCTCACATCCTCGGGCGAATTGGTCAACCGGAAGAGATTGGAGCCAGCGCTGCATTTTTACTCAGTGAGGATGCGTCCTTCATCACCGCCACAGATTTACTGGTAGACGGCGGGTATACGGCGCGCTAGCTCAGAACCAGGTGTCGGTGATGTAACTCAATTTTTCAGGAATTTAGATGAACTTATTGATAACAGGGGGGACCGGCTTCGTCATGAGCGTGGTGGCTCGCGAGTGGCTTGAGCGACACCCTGATCGACGAGCCGTGATTCTTGATCGTGCGGGGCTGGACGCGACGGCGCAAGCCTGGTTTGCGCCTGTGCGGGAGCGACTTACCGTTGTGGAGGGCGATGTACGCGCTCCGTCCGGTTGGGCTGCCGAACTTAAGCGTCATGAGATATCGGCCATTGTGCATGGCGCTACAGTGACGCCGATCTCCCGGGGCAGCGCGGAAGAGGCTGCGCGGGTGCCGCCTGAGGCGCTAACGCCCGTCAAGATCGTGGACGTCAACCTTATGGGCACCGTGCAGTTGCTGGAATGGGCACGGCAAAACCCGGCTATCAGACGCTTCATCTACATCAGCTCGGGTTCGGTCTACCGGCACCATGGGCCCGACTGGGCACCGGAACCGCTCCCAGAGGACGGATACGTCGCACCTCTCACGCTCTATGGTATTTCAAAGTTCGCCTCGGAGATGATCGTAAACCGCTACGCGGAGCTCTTCGGACTCTCGGCCGCGTCTGTGCGGTTGTCGTCGATTTACGGCCCGATGGATCGTGCCACTGAGAGTAGAAACTTCCGCCACGTGCCAAACAGGGTAGCCCAGATGGCGCTGGATGGTGAGGTCATTCGACCTAACAGCTTGAAACCGGTCGGTGACTATCTGCATTCTGTGGACGCGGCGAAGGCGATTCTTGCCCTCACGGAAGCGGACAAGCTGCGCTATCGGCACTACAACGTGGCTAGCGGCGAGACAACGAGTATCGGCGACATCATTGGCTGGGCCCTACAGCGAGTTCCCGACCTTCGCTTCGAGGTTACGCACGAGACAAGTGCAAATGTCATCCAGGACCCAGCCCTGGCCACCGGGATGTGGGGCGCCTATGACATTTCGCGACTCGAACGCGATACGGGCTGGCGGCCACGAGACGGTCGGGAAGCCTTCCACGACTACATGGATTGGCTAGTCGCCAGTCGTTCCTGAACGCGAAACCTATCACTATGACTGACATTCAGACGCAAGGCCCAGCAAGGGATTTCATTGGCTATGGCCGGACTCCGCC
Source organism: Paraburkholderia bengalensis (assembly GCF_037126505.1). Lineage (NCBI taxonomy): Bacteria > Pseudomonadati > Pseudomonadota > Betaproteobacteria > Burkholderiales > Burkholderiaceae > Paraburkholderia > Paraburkholderia bengalensis. The sequence continues at coordinate 185,422 of NZ_JACFYJ010000004.1, read as the reverse complement.
GTACGTTATCTGGCCTGGCGGGGCGAAAGTTGCAATCAACCTCGTGCTGATATACGAGGAAGGATCTGAATACTCGTGGCTTGAAGATGGTCGCAACGACAACTGGGGCGAATATAACCTCGCTACAAGTCCCGATTTGCGAGACCTCGGCACCGAGACCCATTTTGAGTATGGGAGCCGCGCAGGGGTGTGGAGACTCGCCAGGCTGTTCGACCGCTATAACGTTCCGGTCACTGTTTCGGCCTGCGCTGTAGCACTGCAGAAGAACCCTGACGTGGCTGCCTGGATGAAGGACCGTGGGCACGATCTACTCGGCCACGGATTGCGTTGGACGGACTACCCTGGCATGAGCCGTGAGGAGGAACGCAGGCAATTGCAAGAGGCAATCGACTTGTATCGGGAAGTTCTGGGCGTGCACCCGGCGGGTTGGAATTGCCGTTCGTTTCCGAGTGTGAATACGCGTGAACTTATCATCGAGTCGGGGGGGGTTCCTCTACTACTCCGATCCTTGTAATGACGACATTCCCTACTTCGTCAAGCACGACGGCGGCGACCTGCTCGTTGTCCCTTACTCGAAGACTTTGAACGATAGCCGCTACCTCATCGCGCCAGGCTATGGCAACCCGCGAGATTTCGCGGAAGACTGTCGCTCAGCCATTGACTATCTGATTGATGAAGCGGACGAGACGGGCGGCAAGATGCTGACCATCGCAGCGCATGCACGCTGGAGTGGACAGCCAAACCGCGCCTCTGGTTTGCGCGAAGTGATCGAGCACGTCAGCCGCTCGAATGGGAAGGCTGCTTTCATGCGACGGGAGGACATCGCGCGCCATTGGCTCGCCAATCACAAGCAGTTCAAGAAGGGAGCCTGATTGTGACTTCGTCAGTATTCTGGTCGACGCGACGGGGTGAGCAATGACGGGTGCGAAAATCGTTGCGACGATCCTTAAGCAGCAAGGGATGAAGCACATCATCGGCTTCCCGAGCAGCGGGTTGTTTGATGCGGCAGCGGAACTGGACATCCCACCGGTGATTGCCCGCACGCCGCGAGTTGCGGTCAATATCGCGGAAGGGCACGCGCGTACCACGCTGAGCGACGACCTTTCTGTCGTGACCGTTCAGTATGGTCCCGGGGCGGAAAGCGCGTTTGCCGGCGTGGCTCAGGCATGGAATGACCGGGCGCCGGTTCTTTTCTTGCCGACCGGCTATCCGCGTGGTTCGGAAGCCGTCGCTCCCAACTTCGAGGCCTGTCGGAATTTCAGACACATCACAAAATGGTGCGAATCGGTAAGCCGCATTGAGGATCTGCCGCAACTCTTGTACAGCGCAATCTCCCGTGTGCGTAATGGTCCGCCCGCGCCGGTGTTGCTTGAGTTGCCTGTGGACTTGCTCGAGCAACCGTGCGATCTGGAGTTTCCAAGCTTCCATCAGGCCCGTCGTGCGCGTCCACAGGCCGATGCGGCGGAAATCGATGAGATCGTAGAAGCTTTGCTTGGAGCGCGGAACCCGGTGATCCTTGCTGGACAAGGTGTTCTAAGCGCGCGGGCAACCAAGGAACTGGTCGAGTTCGCGGAACTTGTCAACGTGCCTGTAATGACCACCCCGAATGCCAAGAGTGCGATGTCAGAGAGACATCCCTTGGCACTCGGCACGGCGGGGCGCGCGCGTCCGGCAACCGTAGATCGCTTTATCGAACGGGCAGACGTCATCCTGGCGTTAGGTAGCAGCCTTACGCGTTCGTACTACATCCGTCCGGTGCCTGTAGGTAAGCGCGTTCTGCAGGTCAGCATAGATCCAAACGACCTGGGGAAAGATTATCCGGTTGCGCTTGGTGTGGTCGGCGACTGCCGGTCTGTATTGCGCCAGATGCTCGCCCGTGTTCGTGACGATGCAACCGCGATGGCACGACGTGCCGGACGTGCTGTTGAACTCGCACAGGAGATCGCTGACTGTCGGCGTGTATTTATGGACCGATGGATGCCGTTCATGAAAGCGGATGGTAGTCCAATCTCACCCTACCGCGTTGTGCGAGAGATTATGGAAGTGCTGGACCGGGAAAAAGCCATCGTGACCCACGATGCCGGCAATCCGCGCGACCAGTTTATTCCGTTCTACGACGTGACCGAGCCTCATGGATATCTCGGCTGGGGCAAGACGACTCAGCTCGGCAGCAGTCTTGGCTTCGCAATGGGTGCCAAGCTCGCCCGCCCTGACGCGGTCGTCGCGACTGTGATGGGGGAGTCAGCGTTCGGTATGGTTGGCATTGACTTTGAGACAGCCGTTCGCTGTCAGCTACCGGTCCTCGTCATTGTGTTGCGTAATCACGTGCTTGGTGGCTATGCCGCGAGTATGCCCATAGCGACCAGGAAGTATCAGGCAAATCGTGTATCCGGCGAATATGCACCGATCGCGAAAGCGCTTGGGGGCCATGGTGAATGCGTGATTGACCCCGAGCACCTGCGAGAGGCGTTGCAGCGTTGTGTCGCTACTGTTCGCGACGGTAGGGCGGCGTTGCTTGAGGTGGTGACCCACGAAGAAGGGCGTCTGCCCGGACTCGGTGTGATGAGTCACCTGACGGAGGCGCATGGTGTTTGATCTGGTACTGCGAGGCGGCACGATCGTAGGGGCAAACGGTTTCTTGCGTGCGGATCTGTGCGTAAGTGGTGGCCGGGTAGCTGCGCTGTTGAGTCCGCAGACTCCAGTAGGCGCAAAAGCAGAATGGCGAGTCGACGGCTGTTATCTACTGCCTGGTCTCGTCGACGCACATGTGCATTTGCGCGAACCCGGGCTAACCCACAAGGAAGACTTTGAATCTGGTACGCGTGCGGCTGCGGCGGGCGGCGTGACTACGTTGCTCGATATGCCTACCGATGAGCCGTGGACCGACACTGTCGATTCGTACACAGAGAAGCAAAGCTTGGCGAAGGGACGGTTATACGTCGATGTCGGACTTCAGGTTGCATTGCGTCGCGATACCGATCAGTTGCATGCCCTTCGATCGCTGAACCCGGTATCCGTAGAGGTGTTTACCGCTGACGTGCCAGCGGCCTATTTGCATGACACGCAGTCTTCGCTGTTGCATGCACTAAAGCGGATAAAGCCGTTGGACATTCTTGCGTGTGTGTCACCGGGTGATCAATCGTTGTTGGAGTCCGTTGTTCAGGGCGGAGTAGACGAGTTCGCGGCTAGTCGGCCGCCCCTGGCCGAAGCCAGTGGAATTGCCAAGGCCATTCTTTCGGCAGCGGAGGCGATGACCCGTATCCATATCCGACAGACCAACTCAGCGCTCGGAATAGCAACGTATCGCCGCATGCGCGACCTTGCCGATGTCAGCATCGAGACGACGCCGCAATGCCTTCTGTTCAGCGCACAGGACTATTACCAACTCGGTGCTGATATCAAGGCGTCACCTCCGATGCGATCGGTCGAAGACCGTGACGTGCTGCGTGAGGCCTTGCGCGAGGGGCTGATTGACATTGTCGCGACGGATCACGCCCCTCATTCCCGGGAAGAAAAGACTGCCGAGTACGGCACGTTTGCGGCGATACCGGGTGGCATGCCTGGCGTGCAGACCTTGTTGGCCTCGATGTTGCACTTCGTCGGTACGGGCGACATCGACCTGCCCGCGCTGGTCCGCATGTGTTCGACCAATCCCGCGCAGCGGTTCCGGATTGGGGACCGCAAGGGCGCGCTTTCTCCCGGAAAAGACGCTGACATTCTGGTAGTTAACCCAAATCTTGATACATGCATCAGACATGGCGACCAGCTATCGAAGGCGGGGTATACGCCCTTCGACGGCATGCGGGTGCCGGGGAAACTCACTGCGGTGTTTCTGCGAGGCCAGCCAATTTACGAGGACGGTCGCCTGGCATCGGTTGCACCGACAGGGACAATTTTAGGGGCATTCGATCATGAGTTTGCTTGAAGGAAAAGTCGCCGTTGTTACCGGTGCGAGTTCTGGGCTGGGTCGCGCAATAGCTGTTCGATACGCCCAGGAGGGCGCTCGCGTTGTCCTTGCGGATTTGCGGGATGAGCCGATAGAAGGGGGCGAAACAACTCAGGTAGTGATTGAAACCTTCGGTGGAACTGCCATGAGTGTTGCTACCGATGTATCCAGCTGGGAACAGGTCGACCGGCTGATCGTAGGCGCTGTTGAGCGGTTCGGGCGACTCGACGTGATGGTGAATAACGCCGCAACGTATACGAGCACCAACCTGGTTCAGACGAGCGAGTCGCAATGGGACCAGGTGCTACGTGTGAATCTCACCGGCATGTTTCACGGTTGCAAGCGCGCTGTTCAGCAGATGCTTGGCCAGGAGCCCGTCGATGAAGTTCGCGGCCGCATCGTTAACATCTCCTCGCAACATGGCATGGTGGCTTCTCCGGGTGATTTCCCGTATGGCGTCACCAAGGGTGGAACGGTGCAGCTCACCCGGCAGGTGGCTGTCGATCATGCACCCGATCTGATCGTCTGCAATGCGGTTGCGCCCGGGAAAATAATCACCGGTAAGCCCGGTGCGGCAAACGATCCTCGCGCCCTTGAATATTCTCATCAGCGCACGCCATGGCCTCGTCTTGGGAGACCGGAGGACGTCGCCGGGGCGGCGCTGTTTCTTGCGAGCCCTCTCGCCAGTTTTGTGACAGGTATCAATCTGATGGTCGATGGTGGCTGGATGGCTGGTTAGTTAGCCGCTCTTCTTAGGTCGCAAGGATATGAACCAACTCTCCGCCATGCGGATGTTCGCCAAGGTAGCCGAGTCGCTGAGCTTCACCGTTGCCGCAAAAGAGTTGCGAGTCTCAACCGCGATGGTGACTCGCGGTGTCGCAACGCTGGAGACACATCTAAATCTGCGGCTGCTCAATCGGACCACGCGCAGCGTTGCCCTTACCGAGGCCGGACAAGAGTATTGGCAGGGCTGCCGGGAACTGTTGCGGCACCTGGATACCCTGGAAGCGAATGTATGCTCCTCTGCACGTGATGCAGGCGGCTCTCTAAGGATTGCGGCGCATGAATCGTTCGCGGCTGCTGATCTTTGCGGGCTGATTGCTGAGTTTCGGAAGAGCGAGCCTCGTGTTGACTTTGAGATTACGGTTTTCGCGTCGACGCAGGATCTGGTGGTGGGTACCTACGACTTATGCTTCGTCGCGGAACGCAGATTACGAGATTCTTCGCTGGTGTGTCGTCCATTGACCGTGGTACGGGACGTGATCGTGGCGTCACCCATCTATCTTGGTCAGAAACAGACACCTTCCCAGCCGTCAGATCTCACCGATCATGACGTTCTCACAGCCTCTGAGCCATCCTTGCGCACATGGGATTTCAGTGACGATTACGGCATCCAACGCATACTCTTGCGTCGAGTGTTTAGTTCGTCCGATCAGTTGACTGTGATCCGTGCGGTGAAAGCCGGTCTCGGCATTGCCCGACTGCCGGCTTCACTTGTCTCGACAGAGCTTCGTGACGGCACGCTTGTGCCGCTTCTTGAAGATTTCGAACTTGAAAACGGCACACGTACGGTCTGGATGTTGTACTCAGGTCATCGATACATGACCCCGCGAGTGCGTCGATTCATTGATTTTTCTGTCACGCACTATAGAGGCGACATCCACCAGCGGGAAAACCTACCGCTAAACATAGTCTCCGGAACTCACGCAGGCACCGTGACCATTGGCGCTTCGTGAAATTGCTGGCGCGCGTCAAATAATTGGAAATATCTTGTTTTTACACGACCGGCCGTCGGCCGAACATCAAACCAAGCCGGCAGTATTGCCGGACAGGATGGATACGACATGGATTTGGGAATTGCAGGCAAGGTTGCGCTTGTCACTGGTGCAGGCGGCGGCCTTGGTGGCGCCATTGCCCTCGCGCTTGCGCGCGAGGGCGCGAAAGTCGTCCTTGCGGATATCAATGCTACAGCGCTAAAGGCCGTTGCGGATGGCGTCCGTTCAAAAGGTGGAGAAGAACTGTCCCTCGAATGGGACCTCGGTGATCTTTCCGTCATCGATGCCCGCGTGGATGCGATCGAGGCGCGGTTCGGCAGCGTGGACATACTCGTTAACAACACGGGCGGTCCGCCGCCGACGCCGGCGTCAGGCCAACCCGCGGAGCTTTGGGGAAAGCACTTTCACTCAATGGTCTTGTCGGTCATCGGTATCACAGACCGTGTGCTACCCGGTATGAAGGCAAAGAAATGGGGGCGTATAGTGACGAGCGCATCGTCGGGTGTAGTCGCACCAATCCCGGGGCTCGCGATTTCGAACGCACTGCGCATGTCTCTGGTTGGTTGGTCGAAGTCGCTGGCTAGAGAAATCGGTCGTGACGGCATCACAGCGAACATCATCGTACCGGGTCGAATCGGCACTGATCGTATCCGCTTTCTTGACGAAGCGAAGGCCAAACGGGAAGGGCGAACAGTTGAAGAGGTCTCGGCTGAAAGCACCGGCTCCATCCCCCTTGGCCGCTACGGTCGGCCGGAGGAATATGCTCAGGCAGCGGCCTTTCTGGCAAGCGAAGCCGCTTCCTATGTTACGGGATCAGTGGTGCGGGTGGACGGCGGGCTGATCGCCAGCGCCTGATCGATCAAACCGTAGAGGGATCTACGGTTTGTTTAGAATAATTAGTAATACAGAATGTATCTTTCTTGGCTGACGAATTTTGAATAGTCGGGGTGTGGGTGAGAAGCAACGCATTTGTGTAAAAACTGTTTTTCACCGGTCTGTTATTTCGTCCAACTTAGTCTCTCGATGTCTCCGGTGTCGACGGTAACCCCGGGGAGACCTCATCCAAGTCAAACTCTTAAAAGGGAAATTTGAATAATGAAGTTGAAGACAAAAAGTATGTTGGTTTTGTTGGCAGCCACTGGTGTGGTCGCTGCCCCGTTACACGCATTTGCTCAAAATACGGTGACGCTCTATGGCGCGATTGACGAGGGCTTGCAGTATACGAGCAACGTTAAGGGCAAAAGCAACATTCAGACGACTTCGGGGCAGGACTCTGGCGATCGATGGGGATTGAAAGGAGTCGAGGATCTTGGCGGCGGTCTGAAGACCATCTTCCAGATCGAAAATGGATTTAATCTAAATTCCGGTAACCTGAACAATGGTGGCCGGATCTTTGGGCGTCAGGCGTACATCGGTCTCCAATCTGATAGTTTCGGCACCTTGACGTTCGGTCGTCAGTATGACCCGCTGGTGGACATGCTCGGCCCTCTGACTGCAAACGGAAACTGGGCTGGCAGCTTGCTCTCCCACGTGTACGACAATGACAATACCGACAATTCGATCCGTGTCAGCAACGCGGTCAAGTTTGTAAGTAACAAATATGCGGGCTTTACATTGGAAGGTATGTACGCCTTCAGCAATGCTGCCGGTGCATTTGCAAATAATCGTCTTTACGGTTTTGCAGGGCAGTACGTGAACGGCGCTGTTACGGTTGCAGGCGCATACCTACAGGTCAACGGAAACGCAACGACCAATGCCGGTGGTGCCGTATCGGCTGCCGACACCGACTTTTTGGCTGAGCGAAACCAGATCTTCGGCGGTGGCATTAACTATGCATTGACGTCTGCGGCGACTGTCGGGTTTGTCTATACGCATACGAATCTAACGAATACAACAGGAAGCGAGTACTTCGGTAATCTTGCCAACGCCGCCAATTCGCTGCACTTTAATAACTTTGAGGTGAACGCCAAGTACCAGTTCACTCCCTCGTTCTACGGTGGCCTGATGTACACGTACACGATGGCCAAATATGACAGCAACGCGGGACAGGCCCGGCCACACTGGGGCAATTTCGGCGGAATGGTCGACTACAATTTGACCAAACGTACCGATGTCTATATGCAGGTGGCCTATCAGCGAGCATCGCACACACCGGATTTCGCTGCTCCCCTCGGTCAGGCCGTCCTGGTCGGGACCGACGCCCCCTCGTCCAGCATGAACCAGACTGCCGTTCTCGTGTCATTCCGTCACCTGTTCTGAACGATCGGGTTTGACAAAGGCCTGCTGGTGCTGTCTCACCGTTGCGTCAGCAGGTTGAACACCGCGCGTGCATCCGGCTGTCGATGCAATGCGCTTTCGAGAGCCCCAAAGCGGGCCGGTTCGCACAGCCCCCGGAAGATAGCGGCAAATTTTGTGCTGCTATCCGTGTGCATGTGAAGCGGAATTGAAATTTCCGATTATCTATTCACAGCAATTTACAGTCTCATACATTGAGCGGCCCCCGGTAAACAGTGCCAGCAATTCACGCGTTCCTAGGCTACCGCCGGTCGCACGGCTGGTCCGCTACCGCGCAACGCTATCGCGCCGTCGGACAATGGCGAAACGAGCATGCACTGCGCTCAGTCCTTCGAGCCTCATCCTTCATGTCGCACCTTACCCGCTAATTTAAGTGGGAGACGGTGTCGGGTGATTCACGGGGGCGTTCGAAAAGTCAACATGTCGGCCGCTGACCAAGTCTCAATCGAACTAAACATGGGACCCCTGATTGGATGCAGTCCCGCGCCAGTCAGGCGGGCGGTGTTGTTGGCCTCATGCAGCCACAGCGACGCGCACAGCCTCGTAGCGCTGTTCGCGTCGACTGGGCACGCGATGCGCGGCGTGCGGAAAGTCCTGGCGTTGCCGTCGATGTCGGGTGGAACATGCTTACGCTCCTACGGTACGAGGACAATGTCCGCCGCACCGTCTCACGTGTGCAGCGTGGGAGGCTGACTGGCGACAAGCGCACCGGCCCGATTCGTGAGATTTGGATAGGTAGCGAGGAACGCCTCGATCGGCTTTGCGGCGGGGCGCGATACCCGCACGGCGTGTGGACGTGGCCGCCGACCAATGTGGTCAGCAATTTGCGGTTCAAAGCCTTCAATCTGAAACTCTCACCACGGCTGACTCTCTACATGCGCCCGCTGAAACAATGGAGATTGCGCGAGGCGAACGCGGCAGTTGTGCCAGAGCGATGCAAATCCTGCGTTTGACAATCATTTTTCCAGTTGACGTGCTTCTGCCGTCCCGCCCATAAAATCGCGCACCGTAAGTACCTCACGCTTGAGATGTCCAGAAATATTTCTTGTGCATCTCTTTTTTGTCGTCCTAAAGTCGATTGTCGATCGCTTACCGATCATTCGTGAGCATCTCACGATCGCGTTTTTCATGCACATGTCGTTCGGGACACGAATCGAGAGAGCGGTTCACACTGAGATGCTTAGTAATCCGACATTAACCATTTGACGAGACGGGAATCTGAAATGCGCAAGATGGCTTTGGCTTGTTCTGCAGCACTCGTTGCACTCGGCACCGTGACAGTGACGCCAGCCCGGGGCGAGGTCACGCTGTACGGCATTCTCGATACGTATCTGGGTTATACGAACGCAGGCGGCAAGGGCGCGCAGACCGCGATGCAGAGTGGCGGTCTGGCGGCAAGCCGTGTAGGGATCAGAGGAAGCGAAGATCTCGGCGGCGGCTTGCGTGCGACCTTCGATCTCGAGAACGGCATCCTCACGAACTCGGGCGCAGCAACGGATTCGACGCTCGCCTTCAGCCGCAGTGCGTGGGTCGGTCTCGGCACGCCGTATGGCGAGTTCCGTTTCGGTCGTCAGAACTCCGTCCTGCTGCTGATGCACAGCAAGTTTGACGCGTTCTCCGGCGGTACCTACGGCTCGTTTCTTCACAACGCTTCGACGTTCGTGTTCCGCTACGACAACATGATCACGTACTGGTCGCCGAACATCGCCGGGTTCACGTTCTCCGCGGGTGCGAGCCTGGGCGGTCAGACGTCACCGCATGACGCGCTGAATGCGTACGTCGGCTCGATCGATTATCAGCGCGGCCCGCTGTACCTCGGCGTCAGCCACGCGGAGCAGAACGGCGCGAACGGAAAAGTCAATACGAAGACGACGTTCGCCGGCGGCAGTTATCAGTTCGGCAGCGTGACCGGCTACTTCGGCTATTACCGCGGCAACAACCTCGGCTCGAATATCTCAACCAATGTGCAAGGCAAATATCACAGCGTCTATTCGCTGTCGACGGCCTATAACGTCACACCGGCGCTACGGCTCGCTGCCGGCGTCGGCTACGCGCAGGATAGCTCAGGCCAGGATAACAATGCCGGAGAAGTGAGCGTTGGTGCGTTCTACAGTTTAAGCAAGCGGACGCTGGTCTATGGAACGTTTGAACGGCTCGTGAACCGCCACGGCGCGACCTATGCGCTGATCGCCAATGGGCCCATCACACCGAACACGCCGACGCGCGGTGAAGGCGTGACGGGCGCGCAGCTCGGGATACTGCATTCGTTCTGACGGCGCGATGGCGCAGTGAGCGGCATGCGGATAGGTCATGAGAGAGAAGTCAGGGAGCGGCATGACATATCGCTGAACAGCTCAGGAGTCGCGTTTTTTTTACGTGCATTTTTTTTAATGGCTGTTCTAAGTTAACTCAGCACCTGCCCACATGCGTACCCGTGAGCAGCCTACGAGACGAAGGAGAGGTGTCGTGAAAGATCCTGCAGCTCCGACGGTGGAATTGATCGACTGTTCGAACGAAGCAAAACTGCTCAGTGAGCGGGCGTGTTCGGCGATCCGTCAGGACATTCTGTCCTGCGTAATCGAACCGGCCGCCACGCTGACGGAAAGCGCGCTGACCGCTCGCTACGGCATCGGTAAGGCGACCTGCAGGGTGGCGCTGCAGCGTCTCGCGCAGGAAGGTTTTGTGCGAATCGTGCCGCGTCAGGGTTATGTCGTGACGCCGATTACGTTGAAGGACGTCGAAGAAGTGTTTGCGCTTCGCCTTGAGCTTGAGCCGCTATCGGCGCGCCTCGCTGCGGGCAAGGCGGACATCGAGCTGTTGAACCGGCTGGAGCGTGCGTGCCGCAACGACGATACGTCGCTTGGCATTGGCAGCCGGATAGGCATCTTCATGGACGCGAATGCCGCTTTCCACATGGCGATCGCCGAATGTTCGGGCAACGGCCGGCTGGTTCGCATGCTGGGCGGCCTGCTCAACGATATGGCGCGTCTCGTGTCGCTCGGCTTCGGTGTGCAGAACACGAAGCCGGAGATCCGCCATGACCACACCGCGATGATCAGCGCGCTCGCGAGCGGCGACGGCAAGCGCGCTGAGCAGATCGCGCACCGCCATGTGGCGACGTTCCGCGACATGACGATGGAAAAGGTCATGGCGAGCCTGCGCGACACGCATGCAGGCGCACCGATCGCTCCGCTGCGAGGCGCACGATGAACGCAGTGACTACCCAGGCCATGTTCGAGAAGGCAGCCACGACACGCAACGCGGTGGAGGTGGCGCACGTTTCGAAGCACTTCGGTAAGCAGGCGGTGCTCGAGGACATCAGTCTGACAGCGCCTTCGGGTTCGGTGCTGGCGATCGTCGGTGCGTCCGGATGTGGCAAGAGCACGTTACTCAACATCATCGCAGGGTTGGTGCGGGCGGATCGCGGCGACGTGCGGATCGACGGAGTGGCCGGCGAGCCGACGCACGATACCCGCGTGGTCAGCTACATGTTTCAGGAAGACCGTCTGCTACCTTGGCGCACGATCGTGGCGAACGCGGAGTTCGGTCTCGAAGCGGGTTCGCTCAATGCCGAACGGCGGCGCGAACGCGCGCTGGCCGCGCTGAAGATGACCGGCCTCGAAGGATTCGAGCACGCTTACCCGCACGAACTCTCGGGCGGCATGCGCAGCCGGGTGGCGCTCGCGCGCAGCCTCGTCGTGAAGCCGTACATCCTGTTGATGGACGAACCGTTTTCCAAGCTCGATCCGCAGATGCGCTCGCAGATGCACGCGGAACTGCTGCGAATCCGCGCGCAGTTGAAGATGACCGTCGTATTCGTCACGCACGACGTGGAAGAAGCCATCGTGCTCGCAGATAAGGTGGTGGTGCTGCGTCCGCGGCCGGGCCGCGTGCGCGATGCGCTGATGATCGACTTGCCGCGACCTCGCGATCCGCTCGCCGCCGAAGTGGCGGAAACGGTGCGGCGCGTGCGCGCCCTCATTTAAGGACGTAGCGATGTCTTCTGTTTCGACCGCCAGCTCTGTTTTTCCCGCACGGTTTGGCCGATTGACGCGTTTCGCGAGAGTCGCCGGTCAGCGTCTTTCACTGCTCGCTGTCTTCCTGATCCTGTGGTGGGTGGCGGCCCAACGCGTGCCGGCCTTCATCCTGCCCGGTCCGGGGAAAACGTGGAACGCGCTGCTTGACCTGGTCGCCACCGGTACCTTTACCGAAGATCTCGGCATTACGCTGTACCGCGTCGTCGCGGGATTCCTGCTGGCCGCGCTGGTCGGCACGCCGCTCGGCATCCTGCTCGGCGCGAACCGCCGGCTCGGCAGTTTCTGTGAGCCAGTACTGTCAGTGGTCAATACGGTGTCCGCCGCGATCTGGGCCATCTTTGCGTTGATCTGGTTCGGCATCTCGAACGGCACGACCATCTTCGTCGTGTTCATGGAAGCAATGCCGCTGATTCTCACTAACGTGTGGCAGGGCGCGCAAAGCGTCAATGCCGAATACGTGGAGCTTGCCCGCAGCTTCCAGATGTCGCGCAGCAAGGTGATGACCAAGATCTATCTGCCCACCGTGCTGCCGTATTTCTTCTCCGGTGCGCGCCTCGCGTTCGGTTTCGGCTGGCGGGTGTCGCTGGTGGCGGAGACGATCGGATCGTCGAACGGCGTCGGCTACCGGCTGCGTCAGGCGGCAGATCTTGTTCAGACCGATCAGGTGTTCGCATGGACACTCACCATGGTCGTGCTGATGGTGGTGCTCGAGTACGGCATTCTAAAGCCGCTTGAAAACCACGTATTCCGCTGGAAGAAGCGGGCATAGAGAATGGGATCGCGGCGCGCTACTGCCGTGCCGCGATCCGAAGTGGCTGAAATAGTCGAACATTCACGAAGAATATAGCGTTTGCTTTCTATAAATAGGAGTACATATGAGTAGTACGATGAAGGCTTTGATTCTCTCCGAGCATGGTGATGTCGACAAACTCCATGTCCGCGAGATGCCGATGCCGAAGGCCGTGCCGGGTCACGTGGTCATCCGCGTGCGCGCGTCGTCTTTCAACTATCACGACGTCTTTACGGTGAAGGGTATGCCGGGCATCAAGGTGCCGCTGCCTGTGGTCATCGGTCTGGATATGGCGGGCGAGATCACGGAGATAGGAGACAACGTCGAAAGCTGGACGGTTGGCGCACGCGTGCTCGTCAATCCGCTCAACAAGACGAAAGGTCTGATGGGCGAAATGCTCGACGGCGGCATGGCGCAATACTGCCTCGTCAACGCTGACCAGTTGATCGCAATGCCCGAAGGTGTGACGTTCGAAGAAGCGGCGTCGCTGCCGGTCGCCTACGGTACAGCGCACCGGATGCTCGTCACGCACAACACCATCAAGCCGGGCGATCGGGTAGTCATTCTCGGTGCGAGCGGTGGTGTCGGAACCGGCTGCGTGACGCTTGCCAAAATGCTCGGCGCCGAAGTGATCGCGGCCGCCGGCAGCGAGGACAAGGCGGAACGGCTCAAGGCGATGGGCGCCGATCACGTCATCAACTACCGCGACACCGATTTCTCGAAGTGGGTCATCGAGAAGTACGGCAAGCCGCAACGCCGCAGCTATGAAGGCGGTGCGGACGTCGTGATCAATTTCACCGGCGGCGATACGTGGGTGCCGTCGCTCAAGTGCATCAAACGCGGCGGCAGTCTGCTCGTCTGTGGTGCCACGGCGGGCCACGATCCGAAGGAAGATCTGCGCTACATCTGGAGCTTCGAGATTCGCGTGATCGGCTCCAACAGTTTCTATGACGACAACCTCTCCGCACTGATGGAATTGATCCGTACCAGGAAGATCGCGGTGCAGATCGACAAGGTGCTGCCGCTCGAACAGGCCGCGGAGGGCTTGCGCATGATTCGCGATCGGGAAGTGCTCGGCAAGATTGTCGTTACCCCATAAATGTACGGAGACCCGAATGGCTGATAACCAGCAACTTACCGCCGAGCAGGTCCAGGCGATGCTCATGCGCGGTCCTTACCATCAGTGGCTCGGTCTGCGTGTGCTCGAAGTCGGCGAAGACTCGATCGAAATTGCTGCGACATGGCGCGAAGAGTGGGTCGTAAACCCGGAACGCGGCTATACGCACGGCGGCATTCTTGCCGCGCTGGTCGACCTCACGGCCGACTGGGCGCTGGTATCGAAAACCGGCCGCGGCGTACCGACGATCGATCTGCGCGTCGACTATCACCGCGCGGCGATGCCCGGCGACCTCATCGCGCGCGGCAAGGTCGTGAAGTCCGGCAGCGCGATTTCGGTTGCGGAGGCACACATCTACGACCAGTCCGGCGCGTTGCTCGCAAGCGGCCGGGGCGTCTATTCGACCGCGCCCGCACCCGCGCCGAAGGCATGATGAACACGGCGACATCGACGCTCGACCATGTCGTCGTGAATGCGATGTTCGAAACCGACGCTGCGGCGTCGTGTTTCGAAGCGCTCGGTTTCACGCTGACCCCGCGCGGCTATCACTCGCTTGGCTCAGTCAATCACCTGATGATGTTCGATGGACATTATCTCGAACTGGTCGGCCTGCCCCCCGGCGCTACCACGTTGCGGCGCGAGATTCTCGAAAGCCGTCTGGGTATGGACGGTCTCGTGTTGAAGACGGACGACGCGCAGGAAACCTATGCGCGGTTGATCGACGCCGGCGTGCGTGCCGGTGAACCGCACTCGTTCACGCGGCCCGTGGACATTGAGGGTGTCGAGCAAATCGCCCGTTTCCGGACAACCCGGCTTGCAGCCGAAGAACTGTCCGCCGGGCGCGTCTATTTCTGTGAGCACCTCACGCCGGAATGGGTCTTCCGTGCCGAATGGGCGAAGCATCCGAACGGCGCGCAACGCCTGAAGGAATGTGTGATCGTGAGCGACGATCCGCAGCTCGAAGCGCGCCGCTATGCGCTGATTGCTGGCGTGTCGGATTTCACATCGCCGTCCGCCCGGCATTCGCGCATTGCGTTGGGTGATGTCGATCTGGACTTCATCGATGGCGCGGCGTATCGCGCGCGCTATGGGGACCTCGTATGTCACGCAGCAGGGCGCGACAGCTATTTTGGTGCCGTCGTCGTCGAGGTAAGCGATCTTGCGGCGATGCGCGCGCGTCTGGAGGCGCTCTCGTCCCGCACCGACGAGAGCGTCGTGCGGCTGATGGCGCCGGCTCATGCGCAGAGCGGCGCGTCGTCCGTCGTCGTGCTGTTAGGCGAACTCAATACTGTCATTGAATTTATCGGAGCAGTTGAACATGCCCACGCCTGAGAATCTCGGCGATCTGATCGACGCCGACGGCGATCCGTGCAAGCTTGCGGTGATCGCGCTTGGGGAACCGGATGAAACAGGTTGCGCCTGGCACGACATGCGCATGACCTACGGGGAACTGGACGCGCTGGCTGACGGCGTCGCGCGTGCACTGGTACGGCGCGGTCTGAAAGTTGGCGAGCGCGTCGCCATTCTTGCGGCGAATCGCGCCGAATATATCGCGGCGCTGCTCGGCATCATGCGCGCGGGAATGGTCGCCGTGCCCGTCAACTTCAGGTTCCCGCCCGCGCTCTCCACTTTTGTGATCCGAGATAGCGGTGCACGTCTCGTGTTTTGCGATGCCGCGCGACTTGCCGATTGCCCGGACGATCTGCCAACAGTCGTCTTCGATTCGACAGGCGAGGCGAGTTTCGCTTCGTTTGTCGAACCTGGCCCGTTCGAGACTTTCGTGCCGACCCGGGATATGCCGGCGATGTTTCTCTATACGTCCGGCTCGACCGGCAAGCCGAAGGGCGTGATGCTCTCGCACGGCAGCCATCTGTGGGTGGCGCGTACGCGAGCGCGCGCGCAGCCGCCTGCGGCGCATCGCTTTCTGGTGGCCGCGCCGATGTATCACATGAACGCGCTGACGCTCGTGCTGATGTCGTTGTACGGGCACGGTACCGTCGTACTGCTTCCGCAATTTACCGCGCGCATGTACATCACGGCAATCGAGCGTTATCGGGTCACGTGGCTCACCTCTGTCCCGCCAATGATCGCGATGATGTTGCGCGAAAGGGAGTTGCTTGCGCGCACGGATCTTTCATCGGTGCGCTTCATCCGGATGGGCTCGGCGCCCGTTGGCGAGAGTCTGCTTGCGCAGATCGGCGAGGTATTGCCGAATGCGAAGCTCACTAACGTCTATGGCACGACCGAGGGCGGGCCGATCGTGTTCGGACCACATCCGCAACGGATCGAACCGCCGTTACTGTCGGTCGGATTTCCCCATCAGGAAGTCAGCGTCAAGTTGCTCGACGCACCGCCGACGGGTGTTGCAACCGGCGTGTTGGCCGTTAAAAGCCCGGCCGTCATGCTCGGATACCACAACCGGCCCGACCTGCCGCTTCCGGTGACAGGAGACGGCTTCTACATAACGGGTGACGTATTTCACCGCGACGAGCAGGGCTTCTATACATTCGTCGGCCGTGCGGACGACATGTTCGTGTCGGGCGGCGAAAACATCTTTCCCGGTGAAGTCGAGCAAATGCTGGAGACGCACCCGGACATCGTCCAGGCTTGCGTGATTCCGGTCGCCGACGACATCAAGGGAACCAAGCCGGTGGCGTTCGTGGTGCGGCGCGCAGGCGCGTCGCTAACGGAAGAGGAAGCCAAACAATACGCGCTGACGCATGCGCCCGCATACCAGCACCCGCGGCGCGTGTGGTTCGTCGATGCATTGCCGCTTGCGTCCACGAACAAGATCGATCGCGCCGCATTGAAAGCCATAGCGCGTGCGTCGCTGCAGGATAGCGAGACCGCGTAAGTGAAACCGATACGACATTCAACACCTTGGAGTTCAGTATGAACGAGAACTTTCGCGAGTTCCTGGAACGCCTGCGCGGGGCACAGCAACTGGTCGATATCCGGCAGCCCGTCGATATTCGCCACGTGGGAACGCTCGTCGACCAGAGCGACAAGGCGCTCCTGTTTCATAACGTGATCGGCTACGATATGCCGCTGCTGTCGGGCATCATCCGCACGCAGCAGCGCGCGATGATGGCAATGGGTTGCGACAGCTACTCCGAAATCGAAAAGATGCTGGCGCATGGCATCCAGAACCCGATTCCGCCTAAATATGTCGCCACGTCGGCGACGAAAGAAGTGATCTACAAAGGCGACGATGTCGATCTGTTCCGCCTGCCCATTCCGATGTCTTCGATTTTTGACGGCGGCCCGATGATCACCGCAGGTATCGTGATCTCGCGCGATCCGGAGTACGGGTTGAACAGCGGCATCTACCGCTTCATGGTCAAGGAAAAGGCGCTGAGCGGCATCGACATCGTAACGCCGAACAATATGCGCATGTTCGCGCAGCGTGCCTACGAACAGGGACGTCCGTGCCCCATCTCCATTTCGATTGGCAACCACCCGATGGAAATCATGGGCGCCGGCTATCGCGCACCGATCGGCGTAGATGAAATGGCGATCGCGGGTGGCATTCGAGGCGTGCCGGTCGAACTGGCGCCTTGCGAGACTGTCGATCTGCCCTATATCGCCGACTCGGAAATCGTGATCGAAGCGGAAATCCTGCCGACGGGCTGGACGCAACCGGAAGGCCGTTTCGGCGAATTCACGGCGTTGATGGGCGGGCTGCACTGGAATCCGGATGTGCGCATCAAGGCGATCATGCATCGGCGGGACGCGATGTATTACTCACTGCACATGCCGTGGGAAAACACGTGGCTCGCGGCACCGACGCGCTATCAGGCGATCCGCAGCGCGCTGCGCACGGCCGGCGTGCAGGTGAAAGACATCAACGTGACGTTGGGCGGCCGCGCGTTCTGGCATGCGGTCATTTCGATCAGGAAACAGGCGGGCGAAGGCAAGAACGCGCTGCTGGCGGCGCTGTCGGTGATGGATCTGAAGCACGTGGTGGTGGTCGATGACGACATCGACGTGTTCAATGGCGAGCAGGTGGAATGGGCGATCGCGACGCGCGTGCAGGGTGACCGTGACCTGATCGTGATTCCCGGCGCGCGCGCGAAACCGCTCGACCCGAGCCTGCCCGTGATGCCGCCTGGCATGGTGCCGACGGGCGCCAAGGTCGGTGTGGACGCAACGATCTCGGAAGGCATTCCGCACGAGCGCTACGAGCGCATCTCGTACGCGTACGCGGACACAGCGAAGATCGCGGACTACATCGGCGGGAAGGCGGATAGGGTGCACGTGTCGGAGCCGGAACAGGTGGAGGTGGCCGCAGCCGAAGCGCTCGCGCTCATCGGCGAAACACCGCTTTACTACACGGAACTCGCCGAACGGCTGTCGAAATACGACTTCCGCACGCTGGCTCGCGCGCTCGGCGAACTGCATGAACGCAAGCAGTTGTGGAAAACCGCGGAAGGCAAGCTGTGTGTGCGCGGTTCGCGCTTCGACGCCGTACCGCCGACGCGGCGCTGATTGCCGCAATGTCGTTCAGTGCGCTGCGCGGGCCGGCAGCGCTCCACCCACCCATCAATGAGCTGACCTGATGCAACCTTATCTGCTTGCAAGGCGTGTGCTGTTTGCCGCCGTGATGTTCCTGCTCGCACTCTCCGCGCAGGCCGCGCCGCTGCGCATCGGCTACTGGACGAGCGGCGTGAGCCTCGGCCTCGGCGCCGTGCTGGAAACCGGCGATTTCCTGAAGAAAGCCGGTATCGACGACGCGCGTTTCGTGCACTTCGCCGAGGTCAACGCACCGGCGAGCGGACTTGCCGCCAACGTGATCGACGTGAGTTTCAGTGTGGCGGGCGCGAGTGCGTTCAGCATCGCGGCGACGGGCGTGCCGATCAAGATCTTCGGAGCAACGGCACCGGCCGATGTCACATTTGTCACGCCCGCCGATTCGCAGATCCAGTCGATCGCGCAACTGCGCGGCAAGAAGATCGGCATGTCGCCGTCGGGAAGCTCGGTCGCATTGATGACGGCCGCGGTACTCAATGCGAATTACGGCTTGAACGCCCGCGATTATTCGCTGGTGCCGGGCAACGAGGCGCGCCTCGCGCAGTTTCTCGTGCAGCATCAGGTCGACGCCGCGGCGTTGCGCTCCGTCACGGTCGCACAATTGACGGAGGTGAAGACGCGGCGTCTCGGTACGCTGGTGGAAGAATGGCACAAGCTGACGAAATCCGATGCGATGCCCTATCTGGGCGTGGCTGCGGCACGCACGGAATTGATTCAGCGCGATCCGCAATCGGTCGCGAAGCTGATCGTCGCGATTCACAACGCAATCGCCTGGGGCAACGCGCACCCGGATCAGGTCGCGGCGATCCTGCAGAAAGTTGCGAATCTGCCCGCAAGCGACGCGCAGATCTATGCCGCGCATTGGGCCGAGCTGAACAGCATTTCCTTCGAACCGGTCGATATCGACACGCTCAAGCGCGAGCAGCAGATCTTCGCTGCGAGCGGCTCGATCAAAGGCGCGCTTCCGCCCGATGTATTCGCCACGGGGCCGTACGAAACGGCAAAGAAGATCATAGCGGGTCAAAAGCCATGAAGACGCGTTTGCGCGGGCAATGGCCGCATCTGGTGGATAAAGGAGATGTTGCATGAGAGCCCAATCCGCAGCACGGCGCCGCATCGTGGTCGGTATCAGCGGCGCTTCGGGCGCGATCTACGGGGTGCGTTTGCTCCGTCTGTTACGCGAGCTGGAGGTGGAGTCGCACCTGGTGGTCAGCCGTTCGGCGCAGGTGACGCTTGCGCAGGAGTTGCAGATGCGGCTTGCCGATCTGCAGGCGCTCGCGGACGTCAACTATCCGAACACCGATATCGGTGCGGCAATCTCGAGCGGCTCGTTTCCGGTCGACGGCATGATCGTTGCGCCGTGTTCGATCAAGACGCTATCGGAAGTGGCCACCGGTTGCACCAGCTCGCTGCTGTCGCGAGCGGCGGACGTGATGCTCAAAGAGCGTCGCCGTCTCGTGCTGATGGTGCGCGAGACACCGTTGCATGCGGGTCATATACGCAGTCTCGCGGCTGCCACGGACGCCGGTGCGATCGTGTATCCGCCAGTGCCAGCGTTCTATGCGCTGCCGGAAACGCTCGAGCAGATGGTCGACCATACGCTCGGGCGCGTGCTTGATCTGTTCGATATCGACTCACGCACCGTACGCCGATGGAGCGGCACTGCTGGCTGATAAACAGTGCGACACGGCGTGCTTATTTTGTGTTCAGTTTACTTCCAGATATGCATCTCCTAGAATGATTTGAGGTTGGTGAGGTGCCTACAGAATGATGTAAGCATAATACACAGGCCATTTATGGATAGAGCGCACGGGGGCAATATGGTAGGAAAAGTAGTTTCTGGGGGCAAAGCCACGGCCGAGGGCAAGTTGCTGGGAGAGTCGACTTATCTGGCCATGCGGCAGGCGATACTGTCCTGCTCGCTGAAACCAGGCAGCATGCTGACCGAGGCTGCGCTGATGGAGCAATATGGCGTCGGCAAGTCGACCTGCCGGCTGGCGCTTGCGCGTCTCACGCATGAAGGGCTGGTGCGTTCGGTGCCGCGACACGGCTACGTCGTGGTGCCGGTCACGCTGAAGGATGTCGAGGAGGTGTTCGCGCTGCGGCTCATTCTCGAACCCGAGGCCGCGCGGCTCGCGGCCGGCAAGGTGGACGCAAAGGCGCTGATGCGGATCGATCGCGCCGCGCGCGGCAATACCGCGTCGAAGAATCACGGCAACCGGATCGGGTTTTTCCTCGATGCGAACCGGGAGTTTCATCTGGTGATCGCAATGGCATCGGGCAATGACCGTCTGGTGCGGAGCATCTCGGTGCTGTTCGACGAAATGGCACGGCTGGTGGCGCTCGGTTTCAGCGACGAAGACGACAGCCCGGAAATCGCCGACGATCACCGCCAGCTGGTCGAGGTGCTGTCGGCAGGGGACGGCAAGTCGGGCGCGCGCATTGCGCGCCGGCACATCGAGAAGTTTCGCGACATGACAATGGAGCGTGTGCTGCGCAGCATGAAGCAGGACTTCGAGCGCGCACCGCTGGTTGCGATAGGCAAGTAAGACGGAGATTCCGCCTTTGCTTCAGGCGGATCTCTCGATAAATGGTTGCACCGTGCTTTATGTTTTGATAGGACATTTAGTAATCCTTCAAAGATGATGCTGGGAAGACCGGCGACGTCGCTACTTCGGGCAAAGCACCATGAAATCATTTCGTTCCGTTCTAAAGGCAGCATGCGCATTCGCAATAGCTGGCGCGTGCCTTACCAGTGCGTATGCGGCGCCGCTGCGCGTGGGCTACTGGACCAGTGGCACCAGTCTCGGTTTCGGTGCCGTGCTCGAAGCGCAGAAGTTCTTTGAGAAACAGGGTCTGCAGGTGCAGTTTCTCCACTTTCCTGACGTGAACGGACCGACTACCGCGCTGGCATCGAACGCAATCGATCTGGCATTCGGCACCAGCCTCGCGGGAGCATTCAGCCTGAGCCAGCAGGGTGTGCCGGTCAGGATGGTGGCTGCTACCCAGATTGTCGATGCGGAAATCGTCGTGCTCGCGGATTCGCCGATCCATTCCGCGGGTGAACTGCGCGGCAAGAAAGTCGGCATGTCGCCAATCGGCAGTGCGACCACTGGCGTCGGCACTGCCGTGCTGGACGGAAATTACGGGCTCAAGCTTGCCGACTATCGCCTGGTTGCCGGCGACGAACCGCGTCTTGCGCAGTTCCTCGTCCAGAAGAACGTCGACGCAGCCGTGATGCGTCCCACCACGGTGGCGCAAGTGCCGGACAGTGCGCAGAAAGTCCGCGTCATCACGACTTTGTCCGATCAATGGAAACAGATGACGAAAGCGAGCACACCGCCCTATATCGGTGTCGCCGTGATGCGCAGCGAGTGGCTTAAGGACAACCCCGCCGATGCGGTGAAGGTGCTCGCGGCGATGCGCCAGGCGCTGGCCTTCGGCGCGGCCAATCCCGACGCTGTCGTGGCGATACTCAAGAAGGCCGGCAACATGAGCGACGAGGGCGCGCGTTTCTACGGCGACCACTGGACGACCATGAATACGGTCTCGTTCAAATCGGGCGACATCGACACACTGAAGCGCACATTCGAAGTCTTCAGGGCCGCCGGAACGCTGAAGGGCGAACTTCCTGCGGATCTCTTCTATCAGAAACCCTATCTCGACTCGGAAGCAGTCAAATGAGCGGATATCGTGGATTGGCCAGTGGCCACAGCCGCCGCCGTGGAGTACGGGCCTTCAGCAACGGAGCAGCAATATGACGGAAAAATTCGGGGGTGCGGTCGCGACTATTGGATTTCCCACTAGCCGGATCCGCTGGCCGGAAGAGGGCATTACACGTGTTCCGCTACGTGTGTTCTCCGATGCCGCCACCTACGAGCGCGAGCAGCATGCCGTGTTTCGCGGGCGCACATGGAGTTTCCTCTGCCTCGACATCGAGATTCCAAACCCGGGTGATTACATCACGACCAAGGTCGGGCATACGTCGGTAATTGTCGTGCGTCAGCAGGACGGCGCCATTGGTGCGCTCGTGAACAAGTGCGTGCACAAGGGCTCGGTGCTTTGCTACGAAGCGCAGGGGCACCGCAAGCGTCCGAACTTCGTTTGCCCTTATCACAACTGGGTCTATAACTTCGACGGCGAACTGACGAGCGTCGCATTCGAGAAGGGCGTGCAGGGCAAAGGCGGCATGCCGGATGATTTCGATAAATCGAAGTTCCGTCTGACGAAGCTGCGCGTGGAGACCATCCGCGGCCTCGTGTTCGGGTCGTTTTCCGAAGAAGCCCCGGCACTGAGGGACTATCTCGGACCGACAATGGTGCGGCACATGGAGCGCACGCTATATGGACAGGTAAAGATACTTGGCCGCTATAGTCAGGTGATGCACAACAACTGGAAGCTTTACGTCGAGAATAGCCGGGACAATTATCACCCGAGCCTGCTACATGCGTTTTTCTCGACGTTCAAGATCAACCGGCTGTCGGCGGAAGGCGGTACGTTGCAGGATGAAGACAGCCGGCATCACATCACCTTTACGAAGCGCTACACCGACATTGGCGATCAGGCATACGACTCCGGGGTGATTCGCGCAATGCGGGACGATTTCGGCCTGAAGGATCCTTCGCTGATCGATCAGTGGATGGAGTATCCCGATCAGATCACCAATGCGATCCAGAGCATTTTTCCGGGTTTCGTGCTGCATCAGATCATGAACTCCATCGGCGTTCGGCAGGTGGTGCCGCTCGGTGTGGATCGATGTGAACTGATCTGGACCGTGCTCGGCTTCGAGCAAGACACACCGGAGCAGACGCTCATCCGGCGCAAGCAGAGCAATCTCGTCGGGCCGGCGGGTTTTGTGTCGATGGAAGACGGCACGATAGGCGCGTTCGTCGAAAAGGGGATTCGCGGGGATCTTGACGACGTCGCCGTGATCGAGATGGGTGGCAAGGGCATCGGCCCGATGGCGACCCGCGCAACCGAAACCTCGGTGCGCGGCTTCTGGAAATTCTATAGAGAACTGATGGATGTCTAGCACGACGCGATACCCTGACCTGGAGGTCAGCACCCAGACGGGCGCGAGTATCGCGCGCCTGATGGCCCGCTATTGCAGTTCAATCGACAATGGCGACTTGGACCGCTGGCCGGAGTTCTTCACCGAAGATGGCACTTACCGCATTCTCACTCGCACCGATTTCGAAGCGGGTCGCGACTTCGGCATCTGGTTCTGCAACACGCGCGGCATGCTGCTGGATCGCGTCAGTTCGATCCAGTCAGTTAACGTGTTCGAACCGCATGTCTACCGTCATGTACTTGGACCGACGGAAGTCGTCAGCATCGAAGACGGGCTGATCGGCTGCGAAACCAGCTATATGGTCGTGCGAACGGGCTATGAAGGCGGCATGGTTGTGTTCAGCGTCGGACGTTATATCGATCAGATCGTCGTCGAAGGCGGCCGCGCGTTGCTGCGTGAGCGCACGGTCGTCACGGATTCGTGCCGCTACGACACGCTAGTTGCGCTCCCCCTGTAAGGATGTCGCCCCGGATGACCGAACCTGCCCGCCGATACCGGCTGCACCTCGAAAGCCGGCGGCAACAGTCGCCGGCCTTTCATCTTCACGAAGCCGTATGGCAGGTCGCCAGCGCGCGGCATCCCGATCTGGCACGGCACATCGACGTGACGTTCGGCTGGGACGGAGAGCGGTTCGCGCGTCCGCTCGACGACGTCGACTTCCTGCTGGCATCGAGATTTCCGCATGAGGTGGTGAACGACGCGCCAGGTCTGCGCTGGATTCACACGACAGGTGCCGGCGTCGATCAGTTGATGCCGCTCGATCGTCTGCGCCCCGACCTGATCCTGACGAACAGTAGCGGCATTCATAGCGACAAGGCGGCCGAATACACGCATATGGTGTTGCTGATGCTGAATGCGCAAATGCCGGCCATGGCACAGGCACAGCGGGAACATCGTTGGGACGCGCGGCTCACCACGCCGATTCGCGGCAAGACGGCGCTGATAATCGGTTTCGGCGATCTGGGCATGGCGGCGAGCCGCGCGGCACGTGCGCTCGGCTTGCGAGTAGTCGCATTGAACCGGAGCGGCGCGGCGCCGGCGCAGGCGGTGGAAACAGTCGATGTACTCGCAACGATCGCCGCACTCGACGACTGGCTGCCTCAGGCTGACTTCGTCGTTATCACGGCGCCGCTCACGGCCGAGACACGCCATCTGCTTTCCGCCGCGCGCCTCGCCCGCATGCGGCTGGGTGCGGGTGTTGTCAATCTTTCGCGCGCAGCGCTGATCGACCATGCCGCGTTGTTCGAGCGATTGCGTTCAGGAGAGTGCGGTGGCGCGCTGCTCGACGTATTCGATCCTGAACCGTTGCCGGCGGACCACGTGGCGTGGGACGTGCCGAGACTCGTCGTCACGCCGCACATTTCGTGCGATTCGCCCGATTACAACCTGCGGGTCCTCGAACTCTGGTTTGCAAATTTCGCGCGATTGCTGCGCGGCGAACCGCTGTGGAACATCGTCGATCGTTCACGCGGTTATTGAACCGCTAGACGCGGACGCTATCGCGGTTGACCGACCCTGAGCTGTGGGGCGAGCGTGTCGCACAGTCGATTGGGAGATCCGTTAATCGATGGGCCGGACCGAAAATGGACGGCGCGTCCGACAAGTCCTGCACATCGATTGTGGCCGTCAGCCGACCGCTTGAAGAACTGCGGACAAGGGTCCCCAAAGACCCGCGGCTCATACACGGGCTCCCGGCCGTGTTCACTACATTAGTGTGCAACTAACCGTCAAGTGCGCCGCGACCCTACCGTCCGTCGCTCGCGATGCAGTCTCCGGTACCAATCACCGGCGGCCAGGGAAACCCAGCGCTAAAACTACGCGAAGCCTTCGATATTTCCTCGAGTGCGCGCCACCTACGCCTCGCGCGCGCTTTTTTTCGCCGAGTCACCCTCATTCCGCGTAAACCCGCTTGCGCCTCATTTTTGATGATTCTATATTGCGATTCACCACCAACTATTACGATGCGATAGACAATGAGTGACGACGTTCTGTTTTTGAAACACGGCCGCGTCGCGGTCATCACGCTGAATCGTCCCGAACGGCTGAACGCCTGGACTACGCCGATGCGCGAATCGATCATTGCGGCGCTCGAGGGCTTCAATGCCGACGACGATGTCGCCGCGATCATCATGACGGGCGCGGGCAATCGCGCGTTCTCGGCGGGGCAGGATCTGGCCGAGGCGCACAACTTCGACGGCGAACGCGCCGTAGCGTGGGTCAAGGAGTGGCAGCGCTATTACGCGGCGCTGCGCGGCCTGTCCAAGCCGCTGGTGATGGCGCTCAACGGTACCGCTGCAGGTTCGGCGTTTCAGGTCGCCTTGCTCGGCGATATCCGCGTGGGCCACCCGGGCGTGCGCATGGGCCAGCCGGAGATCAATGCGGGCATCGCGAGCACGACCGGGCCGTGGATCATGAATTCGATGCTCGGCATGTCGCGCACCATCGAGCTCACGCTCACCGGCCGTCTGATGGACGCCGACGAGTGCTATCGCATCGGGCTGATTCATCACATCGTCGACGAAGGCAAGGTCTTCGAGAAAGCGCTCGAAATTGCAACGGAGCTCTCCGCCAAGCCGCCCGTCGCGATGCGTCTCGACAAACAGCGTTTCCGCGAGATGACCGAACCGGGTTTCGTCGACTGTATCGAGGCGGGGGAGCGTATCCAGCGCGAGGCGTACGACTCGGGCGAGCCCGCTCGCATGATGGAAGAGTTTTTCAAAAAACGCGCCAAATAAAGCGGGCGCAAGCCGGGCAGTTCCTTCTCAACCCTAGTGCGAGAGACCTGAACCATGACAGAAGACTTCAATCCGACGCGCCGCCGCATTCTGCACGGCGCGAGCGCGCTCGCCGTGGCTGGCATGATGCCGCTCGCCGCACGCGCTCAAACCAGGCAGATCGTCGTCTCGGACCCGGGCGGCCCGTACACGACCGCGTATCGCGAAGCCTTCTATGACCCGTTCGAGAAAGCGACGGGCATCAAGGTCGTCAGCGTCGCGCGCGAATCGCAGCCGGTCGCCCAATTCGCGGCGATGGTGCAAACGAAGAACTATGTGTGGGATGTCACCACGCTGACGCTATCAGCGGATATTCCGTATCTCGAAGCGAAAGGCCTGCTCGAGCCCATCGGCCTGAAAGCGAGCGACTATCCGGACATCATGCCCGAGGCGATCACGCCCAACTGGCTTGGTGTCGACGTGTATTCGACCGTGCTCGCGTATCGCGCGGACAAGTTCAAGGACAACGGCCCAAAGTCGTGGGCGGACTTCTGGGACGTGAAGAAATTCCCCGGCCGCCGCTGCCTGCGCCGCAGTCCGCTCGACACGCTGGAACAGGCGCTGCTCGCCGACGGCGTTCCGCTCGACAAGCTCTATCCGCTCGACGTGGACCGCGCATTCAGGAGTCTCGACAGGATCAAGCCGTACATCAACATCTGGTGGTCCTCTGGCGCGCAGGCGATGCAGGCGATCCAGAGCGGCGACGTCGACATGATCTCGACCTGGAACGGCCGCGCGCAGGCCGCAAAGGACAGCGGCGCGCCGGTGACGATCGTGTGGAGTCAGGGCCTGTATTCGATCGAAGGCTGGGGCATTCCGAAAGGCACGCCGCACGCCGATGCCGCGAGGCAGTTCGTGCGCTTTTGCGCCGACGCGAAGCGTCAGGCTTCGCTCACACGCACGCTCGCCTACGGCCCGACCAACAAGAAGTCCTTCGAAACGATCAGCAAGGAGCGCGCGACGCTCCTGCCAACCGCCCCGGACAACATCAAGGACATGAAGCTGCCGAGCCCGCAATGGTGGGAAGAGAACCGCCAGAAGGTCACCGAGCGGTTCAATTCGTGGATCATTTCGTAAGGAGCGGACGATGAGTTCGAAACTCGAGGCGATCGGCGTCGCGAAGCGCTATGGCGCTTCGGTTGCGCTGGAACCGACGGACCTCGCCGTGCAAGCGGGCGAATTCCTGACGCTGCTCGGTCCCTCGGGTTCGGGCAAGACGACCCTGTTGCAGATGATTTCCGGCCTCGTCGCGCCGAGCGCGGGGCGCATCGAGATCGACGGGCGCGACGTCACGCATGTCGAACCGGGCAAGCGCGGCATCGGCATGGTCTTTCAGAGCTATGCGCTCTTTCCGCACATGAGCGTGTGGGACAACGTCGCATACGGCCTGCGCATGCGCCGCAAATCGCGCGACGAAGTGCGTGCCGCGGTGGACGACGCGCTCGCGATGGTGCGCATGACCGAGTTCGCAAAGCGCTTTCCGAAGGAGTTGTCGGGCGGGCAGCAGCAGCGCATCGCGCTCGCGCGCTGCTTCGCGTACCGGCCTTCCGTGATTCTGCTCGACGAGCCGCTCGGCGCGCTCGACAAGAAACTGCGCGAACACATGCAGACCGAGATTCGATGCCTGCACAAGGAACTCGGCGCGACGTTCGTCTACGTGACGCACGAAGGACGAAGCGCTCACGCTTTCGGACCGTATCTGCCTGATGAACCAGGCGCGCATCGAGCAGGTGGGCACGCCCGCGGATCTATACGATCGTCCCGCCACCCGCTTTGCGGCGGGCTTCATCGGTCATTCGAATCTGCTCGAAGGCGAACTTGATGCTGCGCGCGGCGCCGCCGGCGTGCCGGTCCTGCTCGCCGCCGGCGGCCGCATTCCTTTGCCGCTCGGCGCATCGGGCGCGCCCGCCACGCGTCACACGCTGCTTCTGCGTCCCGAAGCGCCGCGTCTCGTCGAACCGCACAGCGGTTTCGTGGCTGGCATCATCGCGGATGTCGTGTTCTTTGGCAGCGATACGCGCGTGTCGCTTTCGATGAGCGACGGCAGCGAGCTGACCGTACGCTGCGAGCGCAGCGTGGCACCGCGCATCGGCGACAAGGTGGGGCTCACCTGGGATCCGCACCGAACGACGTTGCTGCACGCCTGAGGAGCCGCCATGACCATCGCTCTTCATGCGTTGCGCGAAAATGAGGCGTCGCGGCGCGGCTGGTCTGTCATGCTCGCGCGCTGCATGTGGTTTCTGCCGATCGTGCCGACGTTGCTGTTTCTGCTGGTGTTTTTCGTCGTGCCCGTCGGCGAGATACTGCAAGGCGGTCTCGTCAGCGCCGACGGTCAGATTGGCTTCGCGCAGTTTGAGCGCATCGCGCGCACACCTGTTTATGCGAAGGTGCTGTGGATCACCTTCGCCATCTCGTTCCTGACGGCGGCACTGTCCATCCTGCTGGGCTATCCCGTTGCATACATGCTGAGCCGGCTGTCGGAGCGTGTGCGCGAGCGCCGGCTGCTGTGGATCATGTTGCCGTTCTGGACCAGCTATCTCGTCAAGACGTACGCGTGGATGCTGCTGCTCTCCAAGACGGGCGTGCTCTCCACGATCGCGCTCTCGCTCGGTTTCGTGCACGAGACGAGCGGTACGATACCGTCGCTGACGGGGGTGCTGATCGGCATGGTGCATTCGATGCTGCCGCTCGCCGTCATGACGATGCTTCCCGTGATGCGCGGTATCGACGACCAGCTCGCGCAGGTGGCTGAGACGCTCGGCGCACAACGCAGCATGAGCTTCTTCACGGTGTTTCTGCCGCTCTCTTCGCCGGGCGTGGCGGCGGCGGGGCTGCTCGTGTTCATTTCGAGCCTCGGCTTCTTCATCGTGCCGGCGCTTCTCGGCTCGCCGAAGGAAACCATGATCGCGCAGCTCGTGATCTCGTCCGTCCTCGAACTCTTCGACATGCGGTTCGCCGGCGCGCTGTCCACAGTCCTGCTGGTCTGCTCGATTATCATCTTCTTCGTCTATGACCGCATGGTCGGACTCACGTCGCTGACGGGCGAAGTGACGGAGCGGTCGCGCGGCTCGCGCTCGCAGGGATTCAGGCTCGCACTGCTGATGACGGCGGGCCGCGTCTTCGCGCCGTTCATGATGCGCCGCAACGCGCTTGCAGACACGGCGGCTCGCGCCGCGAGCCCGCTCGGACTCTATACGTGCGTCGTCATGGCGCTGCTCGTGGTGCCGGTGCTGTCGGTGATTCCGTATGCGTTCACGTCGAGCGACTACATCGCGTTTCCGCCGAAGTTCATCAGCACGCGCTGGTTCGGCACCTTCATGGACTCGCCCGTATGGCGTAGCGCGATCATTCGCTCGTTCGAAGTCGGTCTGGGCACGGCGCTGCTGTCGCTGCTGCTCGGCTTCGGCGCGACGCTCGCGATGACTCGCATGCCGCGCCGTACGAGCAAGCCGGTTTTCGCGCTGCTGGTTGCGCCGTTGATCGTGCCGCGCATCGTCGTCGCAGTGGGTCTGCTATATCTGCTCGGCCGTCTGGGACTCACGGGCACGAATCTTGGCCTTATCTTCGGGCATACGGTGCTGGCGATTCCTTATGTGGTCGTTACGCTCGCGGCAGGCTTTCAGCGCTTCGACTGGCGTCTGGACGATGCGGCCCGCGTGATGGGCGCGTCTGCGTTGCGGCGCATTACGTCGGTCGTGCTGCCGCTGCTCATGCCAAGCGTCACGGCGGCGTTCCTGTTCGCGTTTCTCGTTTCTTTCGACGATCTGACGATCGCGATCTTCGTGAGTGGCGGCATCAATTCGACGCTGCCGAAGCAGATGTGGGACGACATCCAGCTCGCGATCACGCCGACCCTCGCCGCCGTGTCGACCACGCTGATCATTCTGATCGCGCTCGTCGTGGCGGTGTCTTCCTGGCTCAAGCGCCGCGCGCGCTGAATCCTGGGCTTTTCAATCGATACAGGTATGCATCTTTATCCGGAATACTTCGCTCACCGCCACGCAGACGACGATCTGGACTGCGTGCCACTGCTCGCGGCGGGATTGCGTCGTGCACCGTCGCGCACCATCGCGCACTTTGACGATGAGAGGATCACCTGCCATGACATCGCGCGGCGCGTCGCGCAGTTGCAGCGGTGGTTCGCAGAGGAAGGGCTCGTGCGGGGCGACCGTGTCGCCGTGATGCTCGGCAACAGCGCAGAGCACGTTCATCTGATCTACGCGCTCATGCTGAGCGGGCTTGTCTGGGTGCCGGTGAACACGAAACTGCGCGCAGCGGGCCTCGAGTATCTGCTGCTGCACTCGGAGCCGAAGCTGCTCATCATCGATGACGAATTCGAGGCCGTGATCGCGACGATCGACTGCGCTGCGACGCGGCGCGTGCGCATCCCCGCGCTCGATGCGCAGGAACCGCATGCGTCATTCACGAGCCCGGATATCGGCGTGCATGATCCGCTGTGCATCATCTATACGTCGGGCACGACGGGCGCGCCGAAAGGTGTTGTCTTCACGCACCGGATGATGCGCATCGCGGGCGAAGCCGCGCTGTGCGTGGCCGATGTGCACGAAGGCGACAGGCTGTTTCTGTGGGAGCCGCTGTGTCATATCGGCGGTGCGCAGATGCTGCTGCTTCCGTTCCTCGAAGCTGTGACCTTGCACGCAGTGCCGCGCTTCTCGGCCTCGCAGTTCTGGCCGCAGATCCAGCGCGCCCGCGCGACGCAGCTGCATTACCTGGGCGGAGTGCTCGATATCCTGATGCAACTGCCGCCCGACGCGCAGCCTGAAACGCACACGCTGCGCGTCGCGTGGGGCGCGGGCGTGAGCGCGTCTGCGTGGACGGCAGTGCAGGGGCGGCTCAACGTGAGCCTGCGGGAATGCTATGGCATGACCGAGTGTTCGAGCTTCGCGACCGCGAATGCGACGGGGAAGCCAGGGTCAATCGGCCGCGCGCTGCCGTGGATCGAGATCGAACTGCTCGACGAGGAAGGCGAGCCCGTGAAGGACGGCGAGGCGGGCGAGATCGTGTTGTCGAGCAAGGTGGAGGGCACGTTCTTGCCGGCCTACCTGAAGAATCCGGACGCGACCCGAGCCGCGTTGCGCAACGGCAGGCTGCACACGGGCGACCGCGCGCGACGCGATGCCGACGGCGATTTCTTCTTTATCGGCCGGCAGACGGACAGCATGCGGGTGCGTGGCGAAAACGTATCGGCGTGGGAGATCGAGCGCATTTTCGCGGAGCATCCGGCGATTCATGCCAGCGCGGCCATCGGTGTGGCATCGGCGATCGGCGAGCAGGATATTCTGCTCAACGTGCAATTCAAGGACGCCCCGGTGGACTGGGAAACCATGCACGCGTGGGCGCGCGAGCGGCTCGCCAGTTTTCAGTTGCCGCGCTATTACCGTGCGGTGAAAAGCTTTGAGCTGACGGCGAGCGAGCGCATCAAGAAGCATTTGCTGCCGCGCAACGTGGACGACGCCTGGGATCGGATGAACAAAGCTCGGGCGTGATATCGCAATCCGATACTGCTTTATGGTCATGCGATAATTCGCCAACAATAGCGAAGATGAACATGTGATGACCGACGCGCCGAAAGTTCCGCGCAAGCGCAAGAACCCAGCGACGAAGCCGCAGGCCGAGGCGGCGGATCCGACTGCCTCTGCGCTGTACGTGCAGTCCGTCGAAAAGGCGATGAAGGTGCTCACCGCCTTCGACGGCAGCAAGCGTCAGTTGTCGCTGTCCGAGATCGCGTCGCTCACGGGTTTCGACCTGAGCGCGACGCAGCGCTTCACGTTCACGCTCGCGGCGCTCGGCTATCTTTTCAAGGATGCCGACAGCCGCAAGTACGAACTGTCGCCCAAGTTGCTGGACTTTACTTACCACTACCTGACGTCCAACGAGCTCGTGAGTCGTGCGACGCCTTATCTTCAGCAACTCGGCTCGGAGACGGAGGAGGCCACCAATCTTACCGTGCTCGACGACACGGACATCGTGTTCGTGCTGCGAATCGTGAGCCGCAATGTTTTCAACGCCCATGTGATTACCGGATCGCGTCTGCCCGCATACTGCACTGCACCGGGGCTCGCAATCCTGGCGACGCTACCGGACGGAGAAGTCGACGACATCCTGTCGCGTACGAATCTCGTGCCTTATACGTCGTCGACCGTGTATCAGCCGCGCAAGATCAAAGACCGCATCGCGCAGATCCGAAAGCAGGGGTACGCGCATACTGAAGACGAGTACTTCGTCAGCGATATTTCGACGGCGGCGGCGATCACCAATGCGCACGGGCGAGGGATAGGCGCGGTGAATATCGCTGTGGCCAGATCACGATGGCATGCCGACCGCGACGAGCGGCGCTTCGCCGATCTGGTGATTTCCACGGCGTCGGCAAT
This sequence comes from Paraburkholderia bengalensis, assembly GCF_037126505.1. Classification (NCBI taxonomy): domain Bacteria; kingdom Pseudomonadati; phylum Pseudomonadota; class Betaproteobacteria; order Burkholderiales; family Burkholderiaceae; genus Paraburkholderia; species Paraburkholderia bengalensis. Next base: position 152,695 of record NZ_JACFYJ010000004.1, on the reverse strand, counting down.
TTCGACGCGGCGTCGCGTCGAATAGCGCTCCCTACCTGTTAATCTTCGCCCGCGTCTCTTCTGCTAACTTCAAATGCTCTTGTAGTACGGGCCTCGCACCGGCGGCCAGTGCCCGTACATCAGGGTCGCTTGCATGTTGGGCCTCATCGCTGAACTGCTTGACGTCATCCTTGTGGTCCGAGACGTTATGCTCCATAAAAACCTTGTCAAACGCGTGCCCGGTCAGCGGCTCGAGCGCAGCCTGAGTTGCCTCTTGACTTATTGAAATCCCGCTAGGCAAGGTGTAGCCCTTGCGCTTTGCGAGGCTTTCGATCTGGGCATCGAGTGACTGATGGTCGGCAATCATGCGTTTGGCAAACGCCTGCACCGATGCGTCCGACGATTTGCGCAGCGCGAGCTGGCACGACTGGATTTCGGCGCGGCCATCCTCAATGGCAGAACCAAGGAAATCGCTGGGGTCCTTCACATCGTCGGCGTGCGCCGTGGTTGCGCCTGCTATCAGTAGCAAACAGGTGACTGCCTTCAAGGCGACATAAAGGCGCGCCCGCATCGGCCGCTTTGCTTCGGCGGGTGCGCGCACGTCGCGCAATTCGGGTATGAGACAGCGTGTCGGCATCGGTGCCTCCTTCATTAGCAAGTTTCCGTTGATGAGCATTGCTTGTGCCGCGGCGCACTCCTGTGCGATAGGTGCTGGGAGCTTCGCTCGCAGTGGCCAAGTGGGATGTGGCTGACCAGGCGCTCGGTGGAGCAACTGCAAACGGCAATCCCGGCGGTCGGGGCGCCGTTATCCGGGTATCTGGTCAGTAAATAGCCATCTATGAGGCGCTCGTCTGCCCCGGGCTTGACCGGACTAATATCAAGAAGCATTTCGACAAGCTGTTGTCCTCCGGTGTCTGTGACATCTATTTCCACCTCACTTACTCGTACGGAAAGGAGCTCAAACCTCTCCTGGAGTATGTTAAACACATGCTCAAACACGAGGTTCCTCCCGGTCTCACATATCTCGCCTGCGGGTTTGCGGGACCTCCGGATTGCGAAACAAGCGGGTATGTTGCGACCTATCCTGTCGACCACTGGCAGGTGGCGGTGGTGTTCCAGGCGGCGTGCTCGCCAGAACCTCCAGACGTCGACCGACGTCAAAGCGGTGTCTGCCACAGGTCACATAACAGCTGACGAAAAACCGGTATGGCCAGTTCCAGCAGCGGCCCTCGCGGGCGCTGCGCTGACGTCGCAATCCATAGCGTTGTGTGAAGCGGAGGATCTTCGATAGGGCGCACAAGGAACTCTTGTTGTTGCCCATCTGAGTGCACGGCCTTCAGCGAAAGCACTGCATGAAGCTCTTCGTCATGCACGAGATTGAGAATGGCGGGAATGCTTTCGATCTCCAACGCAATGCAGGGCTTTAACGATGCCTGAGCCATTGCAGCCTCCAGCAGAAGTCGAATCGAATGTGGACGGCTCGGCATGACAAGCTGCTTTTGAGCCACTTCCGCAAGGCTGACGGGTTTCCCCGCCAGCAAATCTTCTGATGAGAGAGGCGCCGAGCGGGACGAGACCAGGTACAACTGCTCACTCAATACCGGGGACAGCTCGACGCTCGGGGAAGTCGAATTTGTGTAGACAATAGCGCAGTCCGCGCGCCCCATGGTCAACCATTCCAACGCGTAGGCCGAGAGGCCCTCGAGGATGCAAAGCGTCGCTTTCGGAAAACGTTCGCGAAATCGTCGAACTAAAGGCGCAGTCATTACCGAACTTACGCTCGGCGGCAAGGCGACCACGAGCCTCCCCGTCGCTTCTCCGCGTTCGTCCTCCATATCTGAATGAACGCGCTGGACCTGCGAAAGGATGCTCCGGCTATGTTCAAGCAGCCGCCTTCCAGGTTCAGTAAGCGTGACTCCGCGGCCATTCCTCTCTAAAAGCACCTGCCGAAACTCCAACTCAAGCGCACGCACCTGCCGGCTCAAGACGGGTTGCGCAATCGAGAGAAGGTTTGCTGCCCTCGTGAAGCTGCCCAGTTCGGCAACGTGGACGAAATATTCAAGTTGACGCAGTTCCACGGCCGCCTCCTGAAATGCAATGTCGACATATCTAATATACACGAAATGACATTGTCTACTATCAGATAGTGTAAAAGAATACGGGTATCGAAGATGACACGACCCCCCGGGAGACACATGCAACGCCCCATTCCCTGCCTGTTTATGCGCGGCGGTACCTCACGAGGCCCCTTTTTCCGGGCGGAGGATCTGCCAACCGACCTATCCACTCGGGACCGCGTGCTGCTCGACATCATGGGATCGCCCGACCCGAGGCAAATCGATGGACTCGGCGGCGCTCATCCGTTGACCAGCAAGGTCGGCATCGTCCGGCGGGGATCTCGCCCCGATATCGATCTTGAGTTTCTATTCGCACAGTTGCAGCCAGACGCGGACACGGTCGATACAACCCCGAATTGCGGGAACATGCTTGCCGCAGTCGTTCCGTTTGCCCTTGAGGTGGGATTGCTCGCACCTCGAGGAAGGCAGACGACCGCGCGCGTTCTGACGCTGAACACTGGAATGTCCTGTGACATCACCGTTGACACGCCGGACGGACGGCCTGAATACGACGGTTCTGCGCGAATCGACGGTGTCCCTGGAACTGCGGCGCCGGTGACTATCAATTTCCTCGATACGGCCGGCTCCGTCTGCTCGGCGATGTTGCCCACGGGTCGGGTCCGGGATCGCATTGATCTAGGCGACGGACGCACGCTCGACGTGACCTGCATCGATAACGGAATGCCGATGGTGCTGGTGCCGGCAGAGGCGCTGGGCCGAACCGGGCGTGAGTCGGTTGCAGATCTCAATGCCGATATCGAGCTTAAGGCTGAGCTCGAAGCGTTACGACGTAGGTGCAGTGAAGCAATGGGTCTTGGCGACACATCGTCAAAGAACTACCCAAAGATCTGCCTCGTTTCGCGACCTGTCGCAGGCGGAGCATTATCGACGCGCTGCTTTATTCCTCATGTCTGCCATGACGCTATCGGTGTGCTAGCGGCCGTTACTGTCGCTACTGCCTGTGTACTTGATGGCAGTGTCGCGCACGACCTTGCCTCTACATCAAGTGGCGTTGTCAAGCGGGTATCGATCGAACATCCATCCGGGGAGTTCAGTGTTGAACTGGAAGTCGATGCCACAAATCCACACGTCGTTAAACGTGCTGCGTTACTGAGGACGGCGCGACTGATCATGCGTGGCGAGGTGATGGTCAAGGAAAAAGCATTCGAACTAGCGGGGGCGCGATGATTATTGACTGCCACGGACACTATACGACCGCACCGAAAGCCCTGGAGTTGTGGAGGGGGCGGCAAATCGCGGGTCTGACTGACCCCGCTCAGGCCCCGCACGTCAATGAGCTGAAAATCAGTGACGATGAGTTGCGCGAGTCGATTTCCGGAAACCAGTTGAAGAAGATGCTGGAGCGCGGAATCGACTTAACGATCTTCTCCCCGCGTGCGAGTTTCATGGCGCATCACATTGGCAACGTCGAGACCAGTTCGACGTGGGCGTCGATCTGTAACGAGTTGTGTTATCGCGTGTCGCAGTTGTTTCCCGACAACTTCATCGGCGCAGCAATGCTCCCGCAATCGCCCGGTGTCGACCCAGCGACATGTATTCCGGAACTGGAGCGGTGTGTAAGCGACTATGGATTTGTCGCAGTCAATCTGAATCCTGATCCTTCCGGGGGACATTGGACGTCTCCTCCTTTGTCGGATCGTCACTGGTACCCGTTGTACGAAAAAATGGTTGAGTACGACATACCGGCAATGGTGCATGTCTCTACCAGTTGTAATGCCTGTTTCCATACAACGGGTGCTCACTACCTGAATGCAGACACAACGGCATTCATGCAATGCCTCACTTCAAAGTTGTTTCAGGACTTTCCGACATTGCGGTTTGTCATTCCGCACGGTGGAGGTGCCGTGCCGTACCACTGGGGCAGGTTTCGCGGTTTGGCGCAAGCGCTGAAGCTCCCTCCGCTTAAGGATCATCTGCTTAACAATATTTTCTTTGATACGTGTGTCTATCACCAACCTGGAATCAACCTCCTGACCGACGTCATTCCCGTTGAGAACATCCTGTTCGCAAGCGAAATGATTGGTGCTGTTCGAGGTGTAGATCCGGAAACGGGCTTTCACTTTGACGATACGCGTCGTTACATCGACGCGGCAGAGACGCTGTCGAACGAAGACCGCACCAAGATTTACGAGCGCAACGCGCGGCGCGTTTATCCCAGGCTTGACGCTGCACTGAAGCGAAAAGGGAGTTGAACTTATGAGCACCAACCCGGTAGTAGGTCAGATCGGCGTGGTTAAACGAAACATTGCTCGCGCCGAGGAATCCGCTGTTCGGCGTCTGTCTGAATTCGGTGTGGCCACTGTGCATGAGGCCATGGGTCGAACCGGCCTGATGAAAAATTACATGCGTCCGATCTATGACGGCGCGCACGTCTGCGGAACAGCGGTCACGGTGCTGCTGCATCCTGGCGACAACTGGATGTTGCACGTTGCGGCAGAACAGATTCGCCCGGGCGACATCGTGGTCGCGACTGTAACGGCGGACTGTACAGATGGCTTCTTCGGCGATCTGCTCGCCACCAGCTTCAGAGCACGAGGCGCGGTTGGTCTGGTTATCGAAGGTGGTTGTCGAGATATTTTCGATCTGACGGCGATGAAGTTCCCCGTATTTTCTCGCGCTGTTAGCGCCAAAGGCACCATCAAGGCGACCGTGGGTTCCGTGAACGTACCAATCGTCTGTGCGGGAGCGTTGGTCAATCCGGGTGATGTCGTGCTTGGGGACGATGACGGCGTGGTGGTAGTGCCCGCAAGCGTGGTCCACGAGACGGCCGACCGAGCAGCGGCACGGGTGGCGAATGAGGAGGAGAAGCGAAGAAAGCTTGCCTCCGGCATGTTGGGGTTGGACATGTACAACATGCGCGAAGCCTTAGCTGAAGCCGGCCTGACTTACGTTGACGATTGACGGTTTGTCTCGAAACGAGACCACTGCGGTACGAGGGTTCATTCCCGTGAAGTCGCAATTCGGAGAATACATAAATGGAATACCAGAAGAGTCCGGGTTGGCTGGACTGGTGCCCGGAGCCTTCCGTGCCCGTCTTCCAGCTCCCTGATGGCGCGATCGATGCTCACTGCCATGTCTTTGGACCCGGTGACACGTTTCCTTATGCGCCCGAGCGCAAGTACACGCCCTGTGACGCAAGCAAGGAGCAGTTGTTCGCGCTGCGTGACCGGCTAGGTTTCGCGCGGACCATCATCGTCCAGGCTACGTGTCACGGAACGGACAATCGCGCCTTGGTTGATGCCTGCCTGAGTTCGAAGGGACGCGCACGCGGAGTCGCATCAGTGCGACGGAGCATCTCGGATGACGAGTTGCAGGATCTGCATGCTGCCGGCATACGCGGGGTGAGATTCAATTTCGTCCGGCGACTTGTTGATTTCACGCCTAAAGACGAACTACAGGAAATCGCCCGGCGAGTGGCCGGGTTAGGCTGGCATATCGTTGTGTACTTTGAGTCCGTCGATCTTCCCGAGCTATGGAGCTTCTTTAGCGGTCTGCCGACGACTGTAGTGGTCGACCACATGGGACGCCCGGATGTCACGAAACCCGTCGATGGAAAAGAGTTCGAACTGTTTGTTCGGTTCATGCGTGAGCACGAGAACGTCTGGTCTAAGGTGAGCTGTCCGGAGCGCTTGAGCGTTTCCGGGCCCCGGGCTGTCAAAGGGCAGGCGAATCCGTATCGGGACGTCGTGCCGTTCGCGAAACGTCTTGTTGAAACATTCCCCGATCGCGTGTTGTGGGGGACGGACTGGCCACATCCTAACCTTAAGGATCACATGCCGGACGACGGCGTGCTGGTCGACTTCATTTCCCAGATCGCACCGACAAGCGAGCTTCAGCGCAAGTTGCTCGTCGACAACCCCATGCGCCTCTATTGGAGCGACTGATGCAATCGATTCGCGAGCGCGATTACGACGATATTCCTGGCACCTACGTGTTTGATGGGGAGCGGTGCCAGAAGGGTTTTGCACTAAACATGTTTTGCAAGTCATTGGACCTTGCCGCCAACCGCGAGTCCTTTCGTCAAAACCCTGATGCGTACCTCTGCGGTTTCGATTTGAGCGTGGAGCAACGCAATGCCGTTGCTGCTCGCGATTGGCTGGAGATGTTGAGACTCGGAGGCAACATCTACTACACATTCAAGCTGGCCATATTTGATGGTCTGACGATGCAGCACGTTGGCGCTGCCATGTCTGCCAAACCGATGAGTGTGGACGAATTCCGCACGATGATGGTGTCGGGCGGTCGGCCAATTTCCGGTAACCGGAGCGTAAAGGAGCAATGTAATGGCTAGGATAATCGGCGGCGTCGGGACGTCACATGTGCCGTCCATCGGCGCTGCGATTGATCACGGCAAGGTCGACGATCCCTACTGGCGCCCGCTCTTCGAAGGAGTGCAGCCAGCTCGTAAATGGATCGAAAAGATGAAGCCGGATGTTGCGATCGTCGTGTACAACGACCATGCATCGAGGTTCGCTCCGGACATGACCCCGACTTTCGCGATCGGCATGGGTGAGCGGTTCAGCCCGCATGACGAGGGATATGGGCCACGGCCGGTGCCAGTCTGCCAGGGCGATCCGGCACTCGCGTGGCATCTTGCCGAATCGCTTGTGTTGAAGGATGAGTTTGATATTGCGATGGTCAGTGAGATGACGGTGGATCACGGGCTAACCGTACCTCTCTCGCTTCTGTTTGGTCAACCCGAGGCTTGGCCATGCAGAATCATTCCATTGTGCGTCAACGTGATTCAGTATCCTCAGCCCACAGCGCTGCGATGTCTTCGTCTTGGGCAGGCCTTGCGGCGAGCCATTGATGCGTACGAGCCCGATCTGAAGGTCGCCATCTTCGGAACAGGGGGGGATGTCACATCAATTGCAAGGAGAGAGGGCGGGTCTGATTAATGCAGATTACGACAAGATGTGGCTCGACAAAATGGAAAGCGATCCGCAATCACTTTCGAGGATCAGTCACATGGAGCTATTGCGCGAGGCGGGCTCGGAAGGGTTGGAAATTATTATGTGGCTGATCATGCGTGGGGCGCTGGATTCGTCGGTCCGTCGTATTCATCGCTTCTATCATGTGCCAGCGTCCAACACCGCATACGGCATGCTGGTAATGGAGAATGCGTGACTACGCCATTGCGAATTGGGCTCATGGGTGCCGGTGCGATAGGTATCCAGCATCTGGAGGCGCTATCCATGCTGGAGAACGTCGAAGTGATTTCGATTGCGGGAAAGGAAGCTTCCCGGGTCGAGGATCTGGCGAATCGTTATGGTATCGGACACGTTTGTTCGGATCTCCCGGAAATGCTGTCGCTCCGGCAACTCGAAGCAGTCATTCTCTGTACGCCCACCCCTCTGCATTCGGACCAAGCGGTGCTGTGTCTCGAATCTGGAAGGCATGTTCTGGTAGAGATTCCGCTCGCTGATTCGCTGTTGGGGGCGGAAGCGGTCGTACGAAGTCAGCAGCGCTCTGGAAAGGTAGCGATGTGTGCACACACACGACGATTCAATTCAGGGCATAGATGGCTGCACGAGAGGATTGGTCGAGGTGCGTTCGTGTTGCGTCAACTGGACGTACAAACGCACTTCTTGCGACGTAGCAATACGAACGCACTGGGCCAACAACGCAGTTGGACGGACCATCTTCTGTGGCATCACGCGGCACATACCGTTGACTTGTTTCAATATCAGACTGGCGAAAAAGTACAGGTCGCTCATGCACTACAAGGACCTGTCCACTCCGAACTGGGTGTCGCGCTCGATATGTCAATACAGATGAGGACCGCGTCAGGGGCGCTGTGCACGCTGTCCCTCAGCTTCAATAATCAAGGTCCGTTCGGATCGACTTTCCGTTACATTGGAGACGGGGAAACGTACGTGGCGCGCTACGATAGCCTGGTCGACGGGTGCGGTGCCAGAATTGAACTCGATGATGATCTGCTGAGTGGAATCGCTGCGCAAGACCAGGAGTTTATTGCAGCTATCCGGGAACTGCGCGAACCGAATGCGAGCCTGGCGAGCGTGATGCCGTGCTATGGGCTACTCCATGAACTTGAGAGCCAGTTGATCTGACCACGAGAAAAAGGCGAGTCGACAGTGTCGCCTTTTTCGGGCGCGACCATCCGGCCGGACGTTATCATCGACGAGTCTACCGGCGCACACCTCGTCCCGTTTTTGCTGTTTTCCGGGAACCCGTCGAGGCAGCAGATCGTTCATCTATCGACGCTTCTACTTCGACCTGATACCTCTGCAGTTCCTTGAGTACGACTTCTCGCAACAGCGAGGTACTTTCTGAAATCAGCGTATCGTTGCCCGTACGAATGGGTGTGGCTATTGAAAGGCGAACCTCGATGGATGGACTGCTGATGCGATGCAACCGCAGCTCGGGGTCTCCGATGCATGGTTGCACGCCGCTGAGCGGTATAACAGAGTAGCCGTACCCGTGGCGGATCAGATCCAGAATTGCTGTTAGGTTCTCGATTTCGTGTACCACCTGAGCGGTCAACCCACGTTCGGCGAGGGCGGCAGCCAGCGCACCATGTACGACGTTAGTCTTTCCAGCAATGACCAGTGGAAGTTCCGGGATTGCCTCAAGACGCACTGAGCTGGGCGGTACACGACCTTCCCGGGCGGCTTGCGGCCCCGAGACAAGATAGAGGTTCTCACTTGTGAGCGGGCGTAAATCAACCGTGTCACTCGCAATCGGGTTGTAGATCACCGCGCAATCGAGTTTTCCAGCACCCACCAGCTCTCCAAGATTTGCTGACGTACCGTCCACCGTTCGTAGCGTCACTTCGGGTAGCTGTTCACGAAACGCCTGGATCAATGGAACGACAACGGTTCTCGCAAGAGACGGTGCCAATCCGAGAACGAACGTGCCTTGAACGGGGCCGCTTGTGCCCTTCACGGCCCGTTCGGCAATCGCAATCTGGCGGAGGACCATTGGTACCTGGTCGAGCAGACGCCTGCCTGCATCAGTTAATACAAGCCCACGACCGTTCCTTCGGAACAACTCAGTTCCAAGTTCAGCCTCGAGTTGAGCCACCTGCCGGCTAAGGGCCGCCTGTGTCACGCCCAGCACGCTCGCAGCGCGGGTCAGATTGCCGATCTCAGCGATCCGCGAGAAATGCTGCAACTGTTTGATTTCCATAGCTCAGAACTCCCACCAACTGCATATCAGATATGCATTAACGGATATTTCTCACATGAAGATATTAGCATAAAGTAACTCTTAAAGGGGAGCGTCCTGGTCGACTCAACACCGAGTGACTTCCCACCCCCCGGATTAGGTGCGTGTCACTGCCCGCAGTCTGAAAGCGAGGGTGATGCGTAGCGAAATTTAATCACAGGAGACTTCATGAACGCTCCCACGCAGCCCGTGGTGTTCAAGCCGAACTCGCGCGGTGCCGACCGCTATCAATACCTGACTCAGACTGACGCGGGAACGCCCACGGGCGAACTGATGCGACGTTACTGGCAACCCGTCGCGCTTATTGACTCGTTGCCGCCGGGGGCTGCGCCGCAGCCGATCCGGATTCTGGGCGAAGACCTTGTGCTGTTTCGCGATGACAAGGATCGGGTCGGTCTTATCGACCGAAAGTGCGCGCATCGATGTACTGATCTGGCGCTCGGGCGTGTCGAGGACGGTGGAATCCGTTGCCCGTATCACGGATGGCTCTTCGACGTCGAGGGTCGTTGCCTCAGTCAGCCTGCCGAAGCTTCTGCAACCGCGAAGGACCGGGTGCGCGTGAAGTCGTATCCGCTTCATGAGGCAGCGGGCGCGTTCTGGGCATATATGGGTCCGGGCGAGCCACCGCTTTTTCCGAATTACCCCGCGCTTGCAGGCGGCGCAGAGCATTGCTACACGACGCGATGGTTCGGTGACTGCAACTGGTTGCAGGCGAGCGAGGGCAACATCGATCCGGTTCACACGTCCTACCTCCACCAGCTCGAACTGTCGAACGAGGACATGAAAGCGCGTTGGGGCGTGTTCTCGAATCAGTCCCGCCCTGAACTGGCTGTCGAGGACACCCGATTCGGTGTCCGACTGTACACGTTGCGCAAGATTGACGGAACGGAACGCTCATCCATTCGAATCACGAACTTTGTCATGCCCAACGCGTGCGCAGTCGGAGGGTTTGAAGGATACCTGGGCGAGGGCGGGCTGACGATGCTGTGGGATGTCCCGATCGACGACCAGCATCACTGGCGGTGGGAATTTATCTTTCATCGAAGCGGAAAGCTGAACAAGGCGTCGCTCGAAGCCCAGTATCAGTCGGAAAAGGAAGAGGGCGACCGGATGCGGCGCAAATGGGAGGACCTTTACTCCCAGGATCGCGACTCGATGAAGGGAAAGGCGTATCTGGGGCTGGGCGAGTGCTTCTCTGTACACGACATTGCTATCACCCAGTCGCAAGGCACGATTCATCAGCAGACGGACGAACACTTGTCGTCTTCGGATATCGCGATCGTCCGTGCGCGCCGGATGCTTGACGAAGCCGCGCGGGTTGTTGCGGAAGGCGGTGATCCGCGCGGCGTGGTTCGTACAGATGCCGACAATGACTTCCGCGATATGGTCGTTGTAACGGGTCAAATCGAAAACGGCGACTCGAAGGAAGCCTATTGCGCTCGCTTCACGCAAAGTCCGGATCTATTCCGTCCGCAATAGCGACGATGCGGTGCGCGCTAAAGCCAATGTAGTTGCGTCAGATGGACTTACGAGCAGGTCGGCTCCGCTTGTTGCACGGAACGAGATTCGAATTGGATTCTTCTGCTTCAACACGGTGCCGACTTGCTATAGAGCTTTTGACGCCGATCTTGTCGTTTCGATTTACCGAGGTTTCTTTTTGGCCATGAATACTATCCCTGTTCGCGTTGCAGTTGCCGATACCATTGCTCAAGACATCCGGTTGTTGAAGCTGGAAGCCAACGACGGATCTAGTCTGCCTGGCTGGAAGCCTGGATCACACATCGATCTGCACCTCGGGCAGGGGATCACGAGGCAATATTCGTTGTGCGGTCCTCAGGGCGACAGATCCGCGTACCAGATTGCGGTCAAGCTGGAGCCACAGTCACGCGGCGGTTCAAAGTACGTTCATGAAGCGCTCGAAGTCGGCAGTGAACTTCGTATATCTCCGCCGCGCAATCACTTTGAAATGAAGGCGGATGCTGGTCATACCCTCCTCGTAGCTGGCGGTATCGGAATCACGCCAATTATAAGTATGGCGCGAGAACTCGCCGGGAAGCGGCAACAATTCGAGCTGCTGTATTTCACACGATCAAAGCATCACGCTGCGTTCAGGGAAGAAATTGAAGGTGGCCCATTTGGGGATTCCTGCAAGCTCCTGTGCGGGTTGGAGCGCGATGACGTCGAAGAGGCCCTCGAAAGCGCACTTGACGATCGGTACGACGGCAGTCACTTGTATCTGTGCGGTCCAAAGCCCTTCATGGACACTGTCCGCGCTGTCGCGGCCCGTTGCGGGTGGCCAGACGAAGCTGTTCACCTTGAGTATTTCGCGGGCGCGGAGCCAGTTGGTCAAGGCGAGCAAACGTCCTTTGAGTTGAAGCTCGCCCGTTCTGGAAAAACTGTCACGATTCCGGCGAACAAAACAATCGTGGATGTGCTGCGGGAAGAAGGAGTCGAGGTCGAGACCTCGTGCGAACAGGGTGTGTGCGGGACCTGTGTCGCCAGGGTACTTGATGGGACGCCCGAGCATCACGATTGTTTCCTTACCTCTCAGGAACAGGCAAGAGGCGACTGCATGGCAGTTTGCATCTCACGTTCCAGATCCGGGTTGCTCGTACTGGATCTGTAGTAAGCAACCATGCTCGCGAGGGCATAGCGCAAGCATGAAAAATAAAATCGGAGACGAAACATTTCGAGGTAACTCGGTTCCCAGCATTGTGCGCGAGCGTCAGTCGATGAGGCAGTCTTCGACGCTTCAGCGATGCCGCGCATCACAGTGCGAACACAAACGCGGCTGTGATGGCCAGGGGGATGGGGCGGCCGATATCGTGATGGGAATTCCGAGCCAACAACGGCCACGCGACAAGACGAAAATGGCAGAAGACGCTCAGTAAGACGGGTTCGTCTCGGATTCAAAAAAATAACTATTAATTAGTACATCTGTACAAATAGGAGACTTTTTCGATGAAGACCAGATGGACTTTGGGTTTGATGTCGCTATCTGCGATGGTTGCCGGCAATGCGTGTGCCCAAAGTAATGTGACGTTGTACGGAATAGTCGATACGGGCGTGCAGTACTACAACAACGCCACAGCTGCGGGTGGATCAGTCATCGGGATGCCGAGCCTGTCAGGGAAACTACCGTCCCGCTTTGGATTGCGCGGTGTGGAAGATCTGGGCGGCGGCTATAAAGCGTTCTTCGTCCTCGAAAATGGGTTTGCGGTGAATAACGGCGCGCTTGGGTATGGCGGAAGGATATTTGGGCGAGCCGCAAACGTGGGAATTGATAGCCCGTTCGGAAGCTTGACATTGGGCAGACAGATGAACATGACGTTGTACGCGCTTGCGGACGCCGACGTCATCGGACCATCGAATCACTCCCTGGCGGTCTTTGACACCTATCTGCCAAATGCGCGTAGTGACAACGCAGTGGGATATATGGGGAAATGGCGAGGCATCACTGTCGGGGCGACATACAGTTTCGGTCGAGACGCCGCCGGGCCGGCCGGCCCATCTGCGACTAATTGTGCGGGCCAGGTTCCCGGTGATTTCGTCGCGTGTCGGCAGTACACAGTTATGCTCGCCTACGCGTCCGAGGCATTCGGTGTCACGGCGTCCTATGATGTCATGCGCGGAGGTAAGGGCGCATCAGCGCCGTTATCAAACAGTGCTGACACGGACACGCGGACGATTCTGGACGGCTACGCAAAATTTGGAAACCTGAAGTTGGGAGCAGGATGGATCAGGAGAAATACATCCAGCACGACTCATAGCCAATCAGACCTCTTCTTCGCGGGGGGTACCTATTTTCTGACACCCGCATTCGCAGTTGATGCGCAAGCGGTCCGGTATATATTGCGCACGCGTTCGGACGCGACACTCTTCGTTGGACGCGTGAGCTATCTCCTTTCGAAGCGAACCACAGTCTATTCATCTGCAGGTTACATGATCAATAGTCCGTTGTCGGCGGTCCCGGTATCGGCGGGAGGTACCGTCGGGATGGGTAAGAGTCAGGTGGGCGTGATGGTTGGCATGCAGCAGCGTTTTTAGTCGACCTCCCACGCTCAGTTTCAGAGTCCTCATTCGGTTTAACAGCGGTTATGTCAATGCACTTGGCCTGTTCCGTTCTGCTTGGTGAAAGGGTTGCGTGCGGGCGTTGACCAGGCCGAGAAAATGCGGCGCTTCTGCGTGGCCAGTAGCCATGCAGCGCAGGCAGGTTGGTGCCGGGCGCGGCGCGCTTCTACTTCGCTCGAGATTGAGTGCACAGTCAGGCGCGAGGCGCGCAATCATTCTTCCCTTGCGTTGAAGGAGACCGGGAAGGCTGCCGCGGAACAATGGTTGATTGATGCGGCGCGCCACTATCTGCACACTCCGTTGCCTGAACCGGCATCGCGCCTTTGTCGTCGATGTTGCGCGCAACCGCTTTCTCGGCACGCCAGCGCTTGCGCGACTCGTGCATGGTGCTCAACGCACTACGCGCCATCTTTATCCATCCGGAAGGCCGCGGGTCCGCCAGCATGCTAAGCGCACGCGCATAGTCCAGCGTCAGCCCAGGCGTCCATGCCATCGTCGCCGCGCGCTTTCTTACTTGTGCCGCCACCCACAGTTCGGGGGTCGCGGCGATGCGCAGCAACGGCTTCCAGCCTCCCTTCGTCCCCCAGGCGCGAGTTGATGCTCCCTCGATCGCGGCCTCGAGTGCCTTCGCGACGGTGCTCGAGCAATTGCGGTACGTCAGGTTATAGGTGGTGGTGCGGCGGTATTCGGCCCAAAAGCGTTCCAGGCGCTCGGGATCATAGTTGCGTATGCGCACTTGCCGCGTGGACGGACACCATGCTTTCGATTCCGTCGCGTAGTCCGGCTGGAACAAGCCGGGCACGTCGTTGTCGCGCGTTGCACGCAGAATGCGCGAGAACTCCTCGGGTGACCGCTCGATTTCAACGGCAGGGTACAGGCTGATATAAATGCCCTCGCTCGATTCGAGCGCGGCATGGCCCGTTGAGATGGCGCCGTTTTTGTCGACTGCGGCAATATAACGGTCAATGATAGGCTGTCGCCGCGCCTGTGTTTTCGCTGAACCGACCGGGGTCCACACGTGTATTGTCAAAGCGTGTTCGAGCGGTCCCGGGGGGCCGTCGAATGAATTCGACGTTGGCAGGCTCAGTCGGTCTGGCGTGGTCTCTTTTGTCGTCGCCGTCGCGACAGTCGTCTCCGTCTCGACCTTGTGTTTGGTCCGCTTTTCGTCGGCTACCGCGGGGTTAGTCGCCATGCGCCGCACGCGCACCGCGAGCAGGGTCATGTTCCAGCCGCCGAACAGCAATCCGAATGCGACACAGTATGCGATGGTTCCCGCGTAGTGATCGGGGTAGGGCTGATAGAAAAAGATTGCAATGGCGATCTCCAGTGCGCCGCCTCCGATAGCAATCTTCCACGTTCGGTAGCGCACGAGTCCTGCGGCAATCGACTGGAGCATGCCGTCCGCAAGAAACAGTGTGCCGAATATCATCGACAGGATGAAATTGCCGTGCTCGCCCCCCATCAGTACGAGCCCAGCGGACACAATGAAGGTCACGCCCTTCACATATCGCAGCGTACGTTGGCCGCCCATGCCCGTCCATGCGACGGCGAGCGTGGCGAGGCCTTCGAGCATCAGCAGCGCTGCAAACGGAATGATGGGAAACCAGAGCGCGCCGTCGAGCGCATCGCAGAAGATCGTCACACCCAGCGCGATGCTAAGCAACCCTATCGCCAGCAGTTCGCGCCAACGTGTGCGGAGATAGTCGACACCGAGCAATATCATCACGAGGCGGACCATGGCCGAATCCTCCCTGCGCTTTGCGAAAGCTTGCTCACCGAAAACAAATTACCCATGGCATCAGCGTGTCGCGGGCATCGGGCTGTCCGGCACGTCAACAACGGATGATAGTGCGATTTCTCGACGAAATGAGAGTCGTCTGGCGTGCGTTGCATTGGGCGACGCCCGATTGCGTCGGACGAGAGACTTTACCCGTCTATTTCTTTTCGGCGAAGACGCCGAACGACCCTATCGGATGTGAAGAAAGCCGCTTTGATGTGTGCGTTTAATTATCTGCCCAGCTAACGGGCTCCTATCCAGCTAATGCTGTTTCCTGCACCATCTGCGGAGAAACGGAATTAGCTGGACCGCGGCTCAATGAGATCACGAACCTGCAAACGAATAGCGTCGCGTTGGCCCGGTTGCGGACCGTAAGCGATAGACTGGCCGGATTCCTGGCGCGAATACCCGCGTCCGAGAACCGCATGCGCGCGCAGTTCGACGTGCTATCCCGCGCGGCTTCCAGTCGAGCCCACTAAAATTGGATTCGCCGCAGGTACGCCGTATTCAGAGGCCTCAACACTGCAGCCCACCGGGACCGGCCAGGCTCGGTCCGTTTATCCCATCGACAGGCAGGAGGTCATCATTCCATGCACGAGATCAGCGGCGATGTTCGCGAGTTCGTTGAGGAGGTCCTGAACCAGGGGCGGATCGATGCCGCCGACCGGCTTGTCTGGGATGACATGGTCGAGCACGTCCCGTTCCCCGGCCAAGGCCCCGGTCTGCAAGGTCTCAAGAATGTCGTCAGGGGAATGCGGGCCGCGTTCCCGGATATGCACTGGCACATCGAGGAACAGCTCACCGAGGGTGATCGCGTGCTGACCCGCTTCGAGTGGACGGGCACTCACCGGGGAGCGTTCCTCGGTGTGCCTGCTACGGGGCAGTTGGTAAGGGTGTGGGGCATGGTCATCGACCGCATTCAGGACGGCAGGATTAAGGAAACCCGCATCATCATGGACATGCTCGGACTGATGATACAACTCGGGGCGGTTCTCCCACCGGGCCAATGACGACGCGTCTGCGGAAATGCCATCCGGTCAACGATTGACTAGGAGCTTTGGATAGGACAGCGCGAGCGAACAGCCGATCAACATGGAATCGCGCGGCATCGAACGCCGATGCGTTGACGTCGGCCGGTTCCAGGAACGGTCAGCGCATGTTCGAAGCTGCCTGTGCGGTCTGTCACGGCGAATCCGGCGGCGTGGGCCATTTCGGCGTGCGGCCGCTGATGGGCCGGAATACCAGCGTGAGCCAGGCCAGCCCTGAGAACCTGCCGCGCGTGATGATGCACGGCATCGACCAGCACGCCAGGGAAGGGCTGGGCTACATGCCTTGCTTCAAGCATAGTTTCGACGATCAGCAGCTTGCCGAACTGGCGGGCTATATCCGCGCGCGTGATGCGCCGGGACAGCCTGCGTGGCGCGATCTCGCGTCGACGTCTGCGCGCGTGCGCGCGGCGGCGCACTGAGCGCATGCCAGTACGAACGTGAAGCGCTATCTGCTCAGTGACTATGCAGGCTGATATCGACGCGAACTGAATGCGATGGGATTGGATTTTACAAGCGCCCCTGAACAGCGCGCTCACGTACTTGTCTGTCAGTGGCCTTTAGCTTTTCCATCTGAAACGCAGACCAGCTGCTCTTTTGTAAGCGCTCATTTGCGTGCGCCAGACCGATACGAGTTTCGTTGATAGTGCAACGTCTCTGCTTTCTCATCGGCTTTTGACAATCCGGCGCTCGAGTCCCTCACTCCGCTTTCCGCCACCAAAGAAAACCCGGCCTTCCCAGTGTCAGCGTGAGCGCGAAGGCGGCCAGCTTTCCGAACGGCGCATGGAGCAACCGCGCCATGTTCCAGCGCCCCTAATGAACACGCCTTTGGCGTGGCTCATTGCGCGGAATTCCTCGATTCCATGACAGGCGCCCATTCGGCTCAGACCGATACCGCCGGACGGAAGGTCGTCCTTAGCGACGTGCATGATCGTGTTGTTCACACCAGCGTTGCCCGACGTGGTCCGTTGCAACACCCGATCACGCTCATTGATATCTGAGCCAAGTAATACAGTGCGAGAGGACGATCCCGGGAATCACATAGTCGATGACCTGCCCGATCGAGCGCCGCCCGAAAAGAGTAATCGGCAGTTCGACCTGGCGCGCCAAGTCGCACTTTCGAATCCTTGCGGTTCGCGAGAAGGCGGACTATCGCGCGTCGGATGTTATCTGCCTCGGCGCCGTCGCTTAATGCCGGCGGGTGCCGCGGGTGCTGCGGGGGCGTCGTGGACGACGTCCTGTATTGCGAAGGCGAAGCTTTTAGCGATGCATGAGGCGTTTAAATTTCTGGTCGATGACGACACCTTTCATTCCGCTTCCGCACTTGGTGCTTCCAAGCCCGCCGTTGTCTCCGTTTCGGTGATCGATGAACTGCAGACGAGCGAGACGACGCGCATGGTACTCGATATCTCGCGACAAAACCGCGTGTTTGTTTCGAGAGTCGAAACGAATCGGGTTCGCTGAAACGCCTGCGCGCACCAACTGAGCCTGTTCAAAGCTCAGACGATCCGTTACCCACGCGTGCAGTCATTGGACCAAAGTCCACTACAAGATTCCGCTCAACGTGTATAGGCTAAAAATTCTCCACCGGCAAACCAACCCACACATACCATGGAGGTTGCGCCATGAAATGCACCATTGCCGCCGTAATCGCCATTTCCTTCGCCCTGTTGTCTCCGTCCGCGGTTTGGGCCCAAGGAAATGCCGGAGCGAACCCGGCGCCTGCGTCTGAACACCCTGATGAGATCGTCAGAATGCACCAGCAAGTGGCCGCAGCGAATCGCGAATACAACCGGGAGGTCGCGGCTGCAAAGAAGGTCTTTGACCACAAAAAGGCAGAAGCCAAGAAGAGGCGCGACGCTGCGATTGCAGCCGCCCATAGCGGCACGAGCACGCAGTAAGAACTCATCTCACTCTCGGGTTGCCAGGCGCCTTCGCTCGATCATCGGCGATTCCGGCGCACGTTCCAATCCCATGGCTATCTCCATCGGTTGCTGAATTTCGCCGACGGTCGTGATGGCGACTGACCGGAGGTACGAGCCGCTGGTCGCGCCTCACGCCCGACTCATCCGGCGGGGAGGGACTTGCAATGAGCCAGGCCGCATTCACGATCGATAAACTGCCATGACTTACGCCAGCGCGCATTGGTCCAAGGGAATTGTGGCTCTTTGGGCATTGCTACCTGTCCTATCGGCGGTGGGAGCGAATCCCAATTCAGCCACGACGCGAGCGGACCTTCGAGGCACAGCAGGGGAGATTTGCGTCCCCAAAGGTAAATACCCGACGGGCGGCGGAGGCGAAACCCTGTTCGCCAACGACAGATGCTTTAGCCAGCCTGTTACCAACCCATATCCGTGGGAAAAAAAGTCCTTGCGCGCAAGGAAAGCCGATCCTTTCAACGGAGCCCGGATAGTGCAGTACGATTACCACGATGCCCTGTATCACTGTTCGAAGCGCGACATGCGGCTACCGACAATTGCGGAGTTGAGCGCGCTTTTTGCCTACGCAAATCGTCGTAACGGCGCGGCTAACGGGCCCGCCTACGCGATCGTTGCGTCGAGCAACGATTCCCGGTTTCCCGGAGGTCTGCATGGCTGGGGCGGCGGCAGCAAGTATTGGTCACATACGTTTGCCGGCAATGGGCGCCATAGGGTGATCGATATGGGAACCGGACGTGTAAGCATCGACCACGATGTGAATAGGCGCTATGTGTCCTGTGTTCACTGAGCGACCCGCTTCCCCTTCATTGAGCAGCATGCGCGCGGACAAGATCTCCGCGTTGAACAACGCAAACGGCTTGAGCGCTGGCACGGGAGCCGGCGCAAACCGACTCAAACGGTCTCACTACCAGTCCAGACGGGGAGGGCGATTTCGAAGTCCAGCGGTCGTTTATCCGCGCAAGCGGGTTGGCGACCCACAGGCATAGGAGTGATTCGATGCGAATCGTATCGACTTTTGTCATGCAGCCACTGTTCGACCGCGGCGGCTTGAAGGTGGCGTTCGAACACGTCAGAAATCTCGTGATTGCCACCATCCTCGTTGCGGCAGGCTTCGAAACGGTGAAACGCTTCGATACCATCGACATGCCTGGCTTATCAAATCCTCTGATCGCAGGCTATGTCGTGGCGGGAACGGGATGCTTGCTGGTGGCGCTCAACTTCCTGGACGGGCTGCGCAAGCTGGCGAGATTGCGATGGCACTACGCGCTGCAAGCCGCACTAAGCATCGGTTACCTGTTCTTCTCGTTCCGGATCGTGCAGCTGATTATCTATTTTAGAACTCACAGTTGTTAGATTTCGGCCTGAGTGAATGGGCACTTTTCGGTATCAGGCAGCGTTCGCCTGAATGAAGCGTAGGAACAGGGCCTTATTGCTCCTGCCCGGCCGCATGAAAACGTCGTGTCGGGTTTTCGGCCTGGCATTGCACTCTCGTCAGATGCCGACTTTGACAGTGTGATTCAACGACTGCGATCCACGGGAGAACCTCCGCACGCTGCCCAGTGGATTCGCGGGTTCTTCGTGAGCGCATGCGCCATCAGCGGAGTGGGCATTATGATCGGCAACGCGATTCGTAAGACCACCGATAGCATTTCGGACTTCCTCAGGCTGGAATCGGCGGGTGGCCTGCTGCTTGCGGCAACGGCCGCGCTCGCGTTGATTTTCAGCAATACACCGCTTCGCGTCGCTTACGACGAACTGTTGAGGATTCCCGTGGAGATTCGCTTCGGATCGTTCGCCCTCGCGAAGCCGCTTGTGCTGTGGATCAACGACGGCCTGATGGCGATCTTCTTTCTTGTCGTCGGCCTGGAGGTCAAGCGGGAAGTGGTCGAAGGCGAGCTCTCCACGCCCGCGCAAGTTGTGCTGCCTGTCGTTGCGGGAGCAGGCGGGATGCTAGTGCCCGCACTCGTCTTTTTCATCATTAACCGCGATAGCGGCGTGGCGTTGAACGGCTGGGCCATTCCCACGGCCACCGACATCGCATTTGCGTTGGGTGTTCTGTCGTTGCTCGGGGAGCGGGTTCCGGCGTCGCTCAAGATATTCCTGACCGCGGTCGCGATTGCTGACGATCTGGGCGCAATCGTCATCATTGCGCTGTTTTATACGGCCGACCTCTCGCTTTCGATGCTGATTTTCGCGGCCATTGCCATTGCGCTACTGGTCGGCCTGAATCTCTTCAAGGTCACGCGAATCGCACCCTACATGATTATCGGCGTGATCCTGTGGGTGTTCGTACTGAAGTCCGGCGTCCACGCGACGCTTGCAGGTGTTGCCACCGCTTTTGCAGTGCCGCTCAAGACAACGGATGCTGAAGGGCATGCACCGCTGCACCGGCTTGAACACGGTCTCCATCCGTGGGTGGCGTTCGGGGTCCTGCCGATCTTTGCTTTCGCGAATGCAGGCGTCTCGTTCGCCGGCATAACGCTCGCGGCTCTCGCAGAGCCGCTGCCGCTCGGTATCGCCGCTGGCCTTTTTGCAGGGAAGTGCATCGGCGTGTGCGGGGCGAGTGCCGTGCTGATCGGCCTCGGGCTGGCCAAACTTCCTGCGGGCGCGAACTGGGCGCAGATGGCGGGTGTTGCGGCGTTGTGTGGCGTTGGTTTCACCATGAGCCTGTTCATCGGCTCCCTTGCGTTCGAAGGACCGGAATATTTCACGCCGATCCGCCTGGGCGTGATTGCTGGCTCGTTGCTATCGGGCATCACGGGGTATCTGCTGCTCAGGTTCGCCCCTGGTCATTCCGCTCCCGCCTCGCGCCATAGCCCAATCGTCGAACCGTAAGCCGGAGAAACAACAACATGAGCCTCGACGTGCTGGAAACGCTGATGGCCGCGTCCCTCGTACTGCTGCTCGGACGGCAGATCCTTGCGCGAGTACGTGTACTGCGCACCTACAGCATCCCCGAGCCGGTTGCAGGCGGTTTGCTTGTGGCGTTGCTAGCCTTTGCGTTACGCAGCCTGTTTCACATCGAGGTGCGCTTCGATACCGCCCTGCAGGCCCCGCTGATGTTCGCTTTCTTCGCGACCATAGGTCTGAACGCCGACCTGGCGGCTCTGAGATCCGGCGGTCGGGCGTTGGTCGTGTTTCTCGGCGTCGTGGCCGGCTTGCTCGTCATGCAGGATGCGCTCGGAATTGCCCTCGCCTGGGCGTTGGGCCAGGAGCGCATTCTCGGCCTGCTCGGGGCATCGGTGACGCTCTCGGGCGGCCATGGCACGGGTGCAGCGTGGGCCAAGGTGTTCGCAGAACGGCACGGGCTCGCGGCGGCGACGGAAATCGCCATCGCTTGCGCGACCTTCGGCCTGATACTCGGCGGATTGATCGGCGGCCCGGTCGCGCGGTTTCTGATCACACGCCATCACCTCGCCCCCAAACCGGAGCCCGATATCGCGGCAGGCGCAACCGGTTTCGAGCAGCCCAAAGCGGTCCGGACGGTCACGGCAGACGCCGTCATCGAAACCGTCGCGCTGATTGCGGTTTGCCTCGCGGTCGGCTCTGCACTTGCTTCCCGGTCGAACGGCACGGTGTTCGAGTTGCCCGCTTTCGTGTGGGTACTGTTCGTCGGGGTCGTGTTGCGCAACGCGCTCGCCATACGCGGCTGGTACACGGTTTCAGAACTGGCCGTGTCGATGCTGGGTAACGTCAGCCTCAGCCTCTTTCTTGCGATCGCGTTGATGAGCCTGCGCTTATGGGATCTGGCTTCGCTCGCGCTGCCGTTGCTCGTGATCCTCGCCATACAGGCGATTGCGATGGCTGGCTACGCGATGTTCGTGACCTTCAGGGTTATGGGCCGCAACTATGACGCAGCGGTCCTGGCCGCTGGCCATTGCGGTTTCGGCCTCGGCGCAACGCCGACGGCGATTGCCAACATGCAGGCCATCACGGAGCGATTTGGCCCATCCCATCTGGCCTTTCTGGTCGTACCAATGGTGGGTGCCTTTTTTATCGATATCGCAAACGCGATCGTCATCAAGCTATTCCTGCTGCTTCCGATTTATGGGTAGCTCACGGCGCTGAATCTCCGGGCAGACGACCACCACCGTATTGAGCCAGGCCCGTGCGGATAGCTGACGCCGCGTCGCCCGCCTGGTCGTCACTTGCAACGAGTGCGTCCAGTAACGGTACACCGGTGCGGCCGGCCTCAGATCAACCGATCAAAAAGCTTGTTCCCGGCATCAGAGCGGCAGCGTGTGAGAGATCGCCTGCGGGCAGGCCCGCATCAGCGGACCCGGCACGATGCCGAGCACCAGCACGACCACGCCATTCAACGCGAGCAGCGCACGATTAAACGTGCCGGACGCGAGCGTCGCTGTATCCGCCGGTGAATCGAAGTACATCAGCTTGACAATGCGCACAGAGTAAAGCGCGCCAAACAGCGAGGTAATCACAGCGAGCACCGCACGCCACGTGAGGCCGGCCTGACGCGCGCTTTACGCCCTTTGAGATTCGGGCTTGTGGCGCTCGCCCTTTGGGGCGATTCCAGCGAGTTCATGGAGTCCTTGCTGCGGGCATGACGGGCGGCAACGGGTCGATCGATGCGCCGCAGTACGCGCAAGAGAGCCACAGTCCCGGTGGCAGATTCTTTGTTCTCGTGTTCAGGCCCAACGGCTGCTGCACCGATTCGCGATTCGCGTATCGGCCCACTTGTACGTCTCGAACAGGCTGGTGTGCGTATTCCCGGCAGCCACATCAAGGTGCACGAAGTGGATGTACCCACGGACGTGATGGATCGCGTGCGCGTGTATACGGGGTGAACATGACTTCTGTCCGCAGTTGCAAAATCAGCGGCAGGTGCGGTTTCTGACACGGCGCGTCAGGCGGCCTCCGATATCGTCTGAGTGGGCTGGTGCCGCTTGAATGAGATCCGTTTTTCCTCCATGTAACAAAACAAGTTCTGGCCGATGCATTTATCGAGCCGAGCGCGGACCGTATAGTCGCCGTGCTGGCTGCGAGCCGCTACATGGTTTGACGCCATGCGGCACTGATGCAACCCGAACCAATCTCACGTTAGGCTGGGCGAAAATGAAACTGATTTATGTTGGCGATCCGATGTGCTCGTGGTGCTATGGATTTGGCAAGGAGCTGTCGGCACTCACGGCGCGCGTACCGGATCTGAAACTGGAGATCGTCGTCGGCGGGATCCGCGCTGGCGCGACCGATGTACTCGACGCAGCAGGCAAGCGTTTCCGGCTGCCGCACTGGCAACGCGTCGAGGCGCTGAGCGGGTTGCCGTTCGACCGCGAAGCCTTCCTCGCGCGCGAAGGTTTCGTCTACGACACCGAGCCGGTGTGTCGCGCGGTAGTCGCGGCGCGCCGCATCGCCGGCGACGACGGCTTGCTTGCCGTGTTCCGCGCGCTCCAGCACGGCTTCTACGCGGAAGGCCGCGATACGACCGATGGTCGCGTTCTCGCGGACATCGCTGTGCAAGCGCTCGGCGCGAACGGCGTTCAGGTGAGCGCCGACGAGTTCTACCGCACGTGGTCGGCGGCGGAAACGAAGGAAGAGACGCAACGAGATTTCGCGCGTGCCCGCGCGCTTGGCGTTGCATCGTTTCCGACCATGCTGCTCGAAGCGCAAGGCCAGTACTTCGGCTTTCATTCGGGATACGCGAGCGTCGAGGAACTCGAAGCAAAACTGGGCGAACTCGAAGGCCGCTTCGCGTGATCGACCGCGGGCCGCGCAACACCTGACGCGGCCCATCGTGAGATGTGCGGCTGTTGTGCGCGGGGAAAATCGATGTTGTGCGAACGCGGATGGTCTTGCGCGCGACTTTCTGCTGCACACGAGGCGGGCACCATGTTGCCGTGCCGCCGAATATCGTGGGTCGTCGTGCGTGCCTTTGCCGCTTCATGCAGGGTCCCGCGCGCTTCCTGCACGTTGCTGCCCTCACCGATCGCCACGGGTGCGTTGCCCGCCCGAATGACTGGGTTGAAGCACACGCTCGCGCGCTCAGCAAGCTTTGCGCGGCCGACCACGATCGCCTGCGGCGCGACCCACGCGGATTCGGCCAGATGCGGCTTCTCGCCACTGATGCTGAAAAGACTCATGCGCTCACCCGGCTCTTCAGACGCGAGAGCACTTCCTGCGTGTGCTCGCCGACGCGCGCCAGCGCCTGGCGCACGCCCGGGCGGCGTCCGCCCATCGTGATCGGCAGCAGCACGACGTCGGTCGTGCCGCCATCATCCGTCTCCATCTGCACGAGACCGCCGCTCGCCCTCAGATGCGGATCGTCGAGCAGTTGCTCGGGACGCACGATCGGCGCGTAGGGAATGCCGGCCGCCTCCAGCTTCGGCGCAAGTTCGTCGGCGCGATGCTCCTTGAGGATCTCGCCCAGCCGTTCGAGCAGTTCGGGACGCACAGCCACGCGCAATGCGTTGTTGGCGAACTTTGGTTCGGCCGCGAGGTCGGGACGTTCAAGCAGGTCGCACAGGGTGATGAACTGCTTGTCGCTGACCGCCCCGATAAACAACTGTTCGCCTTCGGCCAGCGTGAAGACGTCGTATACGCTCCACGCCGACATGCGCGCGGGCATTGGCGGCGGCGCTTCGCCGGTCATCGAGTACTGCTGCATGTGCTGCGCAGAGAGAAACACGCAGTTCTCGAAGAGGGCGCTCTGCACTTCCTGACCAAGGCCGGTGTTGTCGCGCTCACGCAGGGCCGCAAGCACGCCGATTGCGCCGAACATGCCGCCCATGATGTCGTTCACCGACGTCCCCGCGCGCAGCGGCCGGCCGACCGGTCCCGTCATGTACGAGAGACCGCCCATCATCTGCACGACTTCGTCGAGCGCGAGGCGCTTCTCGTATGGCCCCGGCAGGAAGCCCTTGTGCGAAACATAGACGAGCGCCGGATGGCGCTTCGAGAGCGTGTCGTAATCGAGACCGAGCTTATTCATCAGCCCTGGGCGGAAGTTTTCGAGCAACACGTCGCAGGTACCGATCAGTTCGATCGCGGCTTCCTTGCCTTCGGGCGTATTGATGTCGAGCACGACGCTCTTCTTGTTCCGATTGAACGAACGGAAAAAGCCTATGCCGAGACCCGGCAGCTTGCGGGTCTTGTCGCCGCCCGGCGGCTCGATCTTGATGACCTCCGCGCCAAGATCGGCGAGGATCATGCCGCACGTCGGTCCCATGACCATGTGCGTGAACTCGATGACGCGAATGCCGTCGAGCGGGAGTCTTGCGTGGGTACTCATAGTGTTCACGGTGTGGCCTCAGGTGTTGAGCGCAGCGCAAGCCGCGAAGGTTTTGGGCAGTCCGGCGAGCCACAACGCGCCGTGAAGGGTTTCGCCGGCGAGCCATCGCGCGACCTTTGCGCGCAGTGTCAGCAAGGCGGGAATGTCGATGTCGGTCTCGATGCCCATGTCGGCGAGCATGAAGGCCAGGTCTTCGCTGGATGCATTGCCGCTTGCGCCGGGCGCATGCGGACAGCCGCCGATGCCGGCGAGCGTTGCATCGAAACGCGCGACGCCGGTTTCGAGCGCGGCATGGACATTGGCGAGCGCGAGACCGCGCGTGTCATGGAAGTCGCCGCAGCAAAAGCGGTCGCCCGCGAAGCATGCCTTCATACCCTGCAAACGGATGTGCTCGCCGGTCTTTGACAATACTTTAGAGATTCCCGAAAATTCGTAAAGCGATCGTTTGGAAGCGAAATCGTTCCGAAACGGAATGTCTCTGAAGGCGTTCCCGTGTTGCTGTCACGGGTCCACGAATACGGGAAGGGAGGTGACCGCGGTGCGCGAGATCGACATAAAGACGCTGCGGCTGTTCGTCGCCGTTTGCGATCAGCGTAATATCGCGCGAGCTGCGCAAGAGGCGCACATTGAGCCGTCCGCCATCAGCAAGCGAATCGCGCAACTGGAGTCGGATCTGGGCGTTCCCGTGCTTTCGCGTTCTCGTCGCGGCGTCGAACCGACGCCGGCCGGGATTGCCCTTCTCGAACACGCCCGGAACGTGCTGTTCACGATGGATCGCATTGCAAACGACGTGACATCGTTTGGCGCCGGCCTCAAAGGGCGTGTCAGCATCTGTGCGTCGGCTTCGGCCATTGCGGAGGCGCTGTTGGACGATATTGCGTCCTTCATGCGCGAACCGGCAAACGCGAACATCAACGTCGACGTCGAAGAGCGCCTGTCCGCCGACCTTGTCCGGCAACTGCGGGAAGGCGCGGCGATGGTCGGCGTCTGTTGGGACAACATCGATGTGCAAGGGCTGGAGACGCGCTCATATCGCAACGATCAACTGGGGCTGGCTGTCCATCGCGATCATCCACTAGCCCGGTTCGAGAGTGTGAGGTTCGATCAGACACTCGACTACAAACACGTCGGACTGCCGCCCGCCACCGCTGTTCATACGATGCTCAAACGCGCAGCGGCTGCGGCCGGTCGGACCCTTTCCTATCGTGTGATCGTGTCGAGTTTCGACGCGACGTTCCGAGTCGTCGCGGCGGGGCTCGGGATAAGCGTCGTTCCCATTGAAGTATCAACAACCTACAGCTCAGTGCTGGGTGTGCGGGTCATACCATTGACAGATGAGTGGGCGCAACGTCGTTTTATCGTCTGCTACAAGGACTTCGAGTCTCTACAGCCGGCGGCTCAGCGCATGGTGGAGTATTTGGCAACGCGTGCTGGGGCCGGCGACTGAGTACGATTGCGCGCTTTAAACGGCCGCTGTCTGAACCAAGACGGTCGAAGGCCTCGCGTATTCATCTGGCGGTTGAGGGTCGGTCAGGGACAATCGAACGCTTGATCGCTATGTTTCAACACGAGCGGCCATCCAATGCGCGACGCCTTATTCTCTCGTTGGCTATGTCCGTCAGACGGCAAGCGCCAGACGATCGGCTGTGAGGCAGACACTTCCCGCCTCACCGCGAGGCAATGCACGAGATGTAGCCAATCAGGCGCCTCGCACAATGCCGATCCACTACACTGGGTATTGGAATTCGACCGAACGCCGGCACCGGCGGAATGATCGCCAATTTTCGGTGGCTGCTGCGCCAGCCGCCCTCCTTAGCCTCGCGGCCGGCCGCGAGCCCCACAGTTTTCGATGATCATCGAGGAGACCGACATGAACCCCCGGCCCTTGTTCGTGACGCCAGAAACCTACGCGCGTGCGCTGAACGTTCTCGGCGAGAAAATCACGGTCCTCGCCAGCCATGCCGCTACGCAAGGCTACGAGGTCTTCCTGCAACGCGGCCCGGAAGGCAGCGGCCCGCCACCCCACAGCCATGACTGGGACGAATCTTTCTACGTGATCAACGGCAGCGTCGAAATGACTTACGACGGCACCCGCTCCATCGCGACCGCCGGGTCGTTCGTTCATGTCCCGGCCGGCACGATTCACAGCTTCCGCTGCGGCCCCGGCGGTGTCGAGATGCTGTCCATTACCAGTCACACCAGCCAGGCGGCGAACCTGTTCACAACGATCGATCGTGAAGTTACCGCGATGCCGCCCGACGTCTCAAAGCTGGTCGAGATCGGAACGCGGTACGGCGCGTGTCTCGGCGCGTGAGGGCTACGGCGTGTCGGCCCCGGCAGGCCGTCCGGGGCAGAGCAACGGTCGCGGCCGGCCGTGGATGACCAGCCATTGACCTTGTTATAGGAAAACGAAGACAGTAACCGCGAGAATCAACCGTCGATCCGCCAACCCGGCGGATGCGTGACGATGGCGCGCAGGTCCGCCTGCACGTCCTCACGCGCGTCGCGCAGCTTCTGCAGATCGGGTACGGGCCGCGCGAGCGCGTCGTCGCGTGCGAACGCGGCTTCGAGCGTTTGCGCGACATCGAGAAGGCGCGCTTCTCCACGCATCGGACCGATCATCTGCAAACCGAACGGCATGCCCATGTGATCGATGCCGCATGGCAACGACAGCGACGGATTAGTGAGCAGCGTGACAACATAAGTGAGTGCGACCCAGCGGTAGTAGTTCTCCAGCTCAACGCCATCGATCTGCGCGCAGTGCGGCGTGGTCCATGCGAACGGCGTGACGGGCGAAACGGGCGAAACGATCACGTCGTAGCGTGCGAACAGCCTCTGGAAGCGCCGGTATAGCGCGGTACGCTGTGTGTCGGCGCGTGCGACGTCGGCGAGCTTGAGTGCACTGCCCATCTCGTAATTCGTGCGCGTGTTCGGCCCAAGCAGAGACGGATCGCGCTCATAAGTCTCACGCAGACTTGCGACGAATTCCTGTGCGCGCACCACGTCGAACACGCGGTGCGCATCGCCCATGTCGAGTTCGGCGGGATCGATGGGTTCGCACACGCGCACCTGCGTCGCGATGCGCGCGAGCTTCGCGCGAAACGTTGCGCGAATCGACGCATCGACCGCGCAGACACCAAAATCTTCTGTATAGCCGATACGGAGAATGTTGTGATCGAGGCGCGCAGCGGCGTGCGGTTCCAGCGTGGAGGGATAGCCGAGCGGATCGTCTGGCGAGTGTCCCGCGACGGCGGCCAGTTGCAGGCGCACGTCGGCGACACTGCGTCCCATCGGCCCGCTGACCCAGTTCGGCGCCCAGCCCAGCAGCCGATGCGCCGATGGCACCAGACCGGGCGACGCCCGAAAGCCCACTACGCCGCAAAGCGCGGCGGGAATTCGCAGCGAACCGCCGAGGTCCGAACCCGTCGCGAGCGGAAGCATGCCCGTGGCGAGTGCCACCGCCGAGCCGCCCGACGAACCGCCTGCATTCAGACGCGGCTCGAACGGGTTGCCCGTCGCGCCCCACACCACGTTGCGCGTGTTGGCGCCCGCGCCCATTTCCGGGGTGTTCGTTTTCGCCGTGACGATCGCGCCTGCCGTACGCAGACGAGCGACGAACGTGTTGTCCGCGGCGGGCACATGGTCCCGATAGAGCGGCGAGCCATAGGTGGTCAACAGGCCGGCCGTCTCTTCGAGATCCTTCACACCGATGGGCAAGCCGTGCAGCAGGCCGAGCGGTTCACGGCGCGCGACGGCCTCCTGCGCGCGCCGCGCCTCGTCGCGCGCCCTTTCGAACGCGGTGGCGGCAAGTGCGTTGACGGACGGCTCGATGGCTTCGATGCGTGCCAGACACGCGTCGAGCAGGTCGACTGGCGACAGCTCGCCCGCGCCGATCAGGCGTCGCGCCTCGACGGCGGACAGTTCCAGCAGGGAGTCTGACATTCGGGTCGTGATTGGCGTATCGGGATGTAGCGCTCACGCAGTGAAAGGCCGCGGATCATGCGGCCAGCGCGCGCGCCGACTGGTCGACGCATGCGACGATTGCATCGCGCGTATTGAGCAGATGCACGCGCGTCTGCTCGCGCACTGCGACCGTGTCGCGAGCGCGCCACGCCCCCAGCAACTGCGCATGCTCTTCGTTGTTGCTCGCCATGATATCTGGCTTCACGTACATGGACAGCGAGACATAGGGCCTTGCGAGCAGCGACAATCCGCGCACGACCTCGAACAGCCGCGTGCTGGCTTCGCTTTGCATGAGCGCCTGGTGGAACTCTTCGTTGAGCAGCGTCCAATGTTCCGAAGTAGGCGCGGCCGCGCTCATCGCCGCGTGGCACGCATTCGCGGCGTCGAGTTGCTCGACGCTCGCGTTCAGACACGCGCGCTCCGCAAGCATCGGTTCCAGCATCATGCGTAATTCGTAGATCTCACTGACGTCGTCTGCGGTCAGGCCGCGCACTTCGACGCCCTTGTTGGGATCGATCGCGACGAGCCCTTCCGCGCGCAGATCGCGAAATGCCTCGCGCACGGGCGTCGTGCTCACACCGAGCCGCTTCGCGACTTCCTCCTGGCGCAGCCGCGTGCCCGCCGCATAAACACCTTGCAGGATCTCCGCGCGCAGCGTGCCCAATACATACTCCTGAATCGTGCGATACGGCTTGCCCATGGCGTCTCCTGCTATTGATCTGGTCTGTCGGTGCCCGTTGTTGCGCGTCTGTGCGAACCGATCAGGCGGCCGATTCGCCGCGTGCGTCAGGCGCGAGGTCGCGCCGCGCGCCGATCGCGCCTTCCACCCACGCCGCCGTGCGCAGCGTCGCGAGATCGTCGCCGTATGCGCCGACGATCTGGAACCCGAGCGGCAAGCCCTGTGCGGTCCAGCCCGACGGCACCGTCACCGCAGGCACGCCGAGCAGGCTCCACGGCGCGCAAAAGACCGGGTCGCCCGTGTCGTCGAGACCTTCGGGTGCCGCGCCCGTCGCCGGCACGCGACGAGCGCGAGCAGCGCGAGCAGCGCGCCGACTGCGCACGCAATGCGGACTGCAACTCCAGCGCATCGCGGTAGCGCGCTTCGGATATTGCC
Source organism: Paraburkholderia bengalensis (assembly GCF_037126505.1). Lineage (NCBI taxonomy): Bacteria > Pseudomonadati > Pseudomonadota > Betaproteobacteria > Burkholderiales > Burkholderiaceae > Paraburkholderia > Paraburkholderia bengalensis. The sequence continues at coordinate 122,233 of NZ_JACFYJ010000004.1, read as the reverse complement.
GCGCCTTCATCGATCAGCGCCTGCATGTGATGGCTGAGTTGCGCGCGGTGATACTCCGACACCGGGCCGATTGCGTGCCACGCCTCCACGCGCAGGACCACCTGCAGCGCATCGACGATCTGCGCGAGATCCGCGCCGAATCCGATTTCGACCGCCTCAGCGCCTGCTGCGCGCAACTGCGCAAGTGCTGCTTCGAAGTTAGCGTGCTGCGCGTCCTGCAGGCGCGCATCGAAGGGCGTGCGCACGATACCCAGACGGGGCGGCGCGGCGAGCGGCGCGAACCATGCTTGCCAGTTAGCGGCGCTTTCGATCGTGTCAGGACGCCCGGCGACGAACAGCGCGTGCGCGAGCGCGGCCGTTTCCACCGACTGCGCGAAAAAGCCGATATGGTCGAGCGATGCGGCGAGGGGATGCACGCCGTCGCGCGCAATGCTGCCGTAGCTCGGCTTGTAGCCGACCGCGCCGCAATAGGCGGCCGGACGGATCACAGACCCGACCGTTTGCGTGCCGAGCGCGAGCGGCACGATGCCGGCGCCCACGGCCGCCGCAGAGCCGCTCGACGAGCCGCCAGGGGTGTGCGTGTGGCGCCACGGATTGACGGTCGGGCCGGGCTGGCGCCACGCGAATTCCGTCGTGACGGTCTTGCCGAATACGAGCGCGCCATATTCGCGCAGCTTCGTCACGATGGCGGCATCCGCCTGCGGGCGATGGTCGCGATAGATCGGCGAGCCGTACGCGGTCGGCATATCGACGGTGTCGATCAGATCCTTCACACCAACGGGCAGGCCCGCGAGCGGCGCGCACGCATCCGGCTCGACGTACGATTCGGGGCGGTACGTGAAGGCGCGCAGCGTGGGTTCGAGCACGTCGGCACGCGCGATGGCCGCGTCCAGGCGGGCGCGGCTCGCAGCGACATTGCCGCGTTGCGCGATCAGTTCCGTCACGAACGACGTCGAGGCTTCGGTCATGTTGAAGTTCCATTGGAAGCGTTCGCGCACGAACGCGTGAGTCGATTGCCGGCTATGACTGCAAGTGCCTTATTTTGCCAGCGTAGCCGCGAACGAATTGTCGACCGACCCTGCATAAGTGACCGCACCCGGCTTGATATTGCCGATCGACTCCTGCAGATCCAGCGCGTTGCGGAAAGCCTGCTCGGAGATATCGGGCGTCGGCGCGTAGATGTTCTGGTCGATCAGGCGTCCAACGGCCGCTTCCACGATTTTCGGGTCGAGCGACGGGAATTCGCTCTTGGCGACGTCCTTGGCCGTCTGCGGCGACTGGTGAATGAGCGCCTCGGCCTCGCCGATCGACTTCACGAATGCGGCCACCATCTTCGGCTTGTCCTTGATGGTCGATGCGAGCGTGTCGATGGTCGAGAATGCGTAGCCGCCCGGATAGGCTTTCGGAAAGCCATAGACGATCTTGTAGCCCTGCGCGATAGCCGTATCGGCCTGCGGCTCGTAGACGGCCGCCGCCTGGCTGCGTCCCGCGGTGACGGGTGCGAGTTCCGTGCCGAGCTGCACGGTGTTGAGCGACACCTTCTCGATCTTCTGGTCCTTGATGAGGCGTTGCAGCAGATACGTGCTGGTGGACGGCGGCAGCGCGACCGCCACGCTCTTGCTCGACATGTCGCCGGGCTGGTGCACGCCCGCATCCGGCGGCGCGATCACCCATACGGGCACGCCCGCCACCACATTTGCCACGCTGATGACGCTCGCGCCCTTCAGGTTCGCGAGCACGGCCGTCATCGGATCTTGCAGCGAGAAGTCCGCATGGCCGCCGATCACGGCCGCCACGCCCGCCGCACCGCTGCCCGCCGTGACCTTCGTCACGTCGAGCCCGTTCTTCGCGAAGATACCCTTGTCGATAGCCACGTAGAGGGGCAGATACTGAATCGACTGGAATGCCTGATACACGGTCACCGGCTCGGCCGCTTGCGCGGGCAACTGCGCCGCGAACCCCGTAATCACGGCAGCCGCCGCGATCGCGCCCATACGTGCGTTCATCCGTTTCATCGTTTTGCCTTCCATGAAATGACCTTTGCTTCCGTGAATTGAACGATCCAGCTCAAGAGCGTCGCCATTAGCGTGAGCACGATGATGCCGAGCCACACGGTGTTCAGATCGAACAGCGACCCCGCGACGAACACTTCGTGTCCCAACCCCGCCTGCGAAGCGATGTACTCGCCCACCACCGCGCCGATCAGCGCGAAGCCGATGTTCACGCGCAGCGTGGAAAACACCCACGGCATGGCGCCTGGCAGGATGAGCTTGGTGAAGATCATCGAAGGCTTCGCGTTGAATGAGCGGAACAGGTTGAGCAGGTCCTTGTCGACTTCGCGCGCGGCGGCGCACGAAGAGATCATCGCCACCGCAAACGTGGAAATGCCGGCGAGCCAGACTTTCGACGTCATGTCGGAGCCGAACCAGATGACGATGAGCGGTCCGAGCGCGATCTTCGGGATACTGTTCAGAATGACCGACAGGCCCTCGGCGACACCCGAGACGCGCGGTACGAACCACAGCAGCAAACCTAGCGCGATGCCGAGTCCGCTGCCTACCACGAGACCGAGTACGGTTTCGTAGAGCGTGACGAGCGTGTCGCTCATCAGCGTGCCGCCGTTCAGACCTTGCTGCGCTGCGAGCCAGATGCCCGCTGGTGAGCCCAGCAGCTTGCCGTTGATCCAGCCAGCGGAGACGGCTACCTGCCACAGCGCGATGAGCGCAACGACGATGAGCGCAACAGCGCCCGTGGTGCCGAGCTTCGCCGCCTGGCGTTGCTTCGTGCGCCGGCGCACGGGTGCTTCGGATGACATTGCGACGTCGCTCATGCCGTGGCTCCCGAGTGCTGGATGGTATGGCTGCGCAGTCCGTTCCAGACGCGCGAATGGAAGGTGCGGAATTCAGGCGCTTCGCGCGCCGATACCGCGGTGCGCGGTCCGTGCGTGGTGAGGCGCACGTCGATGTCGTCTTCGATGCGCGCGGGGCGGCCGCCGAGAAGGATCACGCGGTCGCTTACGGCGATGGCTTCTTCGATATCGTGCGTGACCAGCACGACGCTCGTGCCGCTTTGCTCACGCAGTGCCATCACATCGTCTTCGAGTGCCAGCCGGGTTTCATAGTCGAGCGCTGAAAACGGCTCGTCCAGCAGCACCAGGGTGGGGTCGACGAGCAGCGTGCGCGTCAGCGCCACGCGCTGGCGCATGCCGCCGGAAAGCGAATGCGGGTAAGCGTCGGCCACGGCGCCCAGACCGTAACGCGACAGCATCTGACGCGCGCGTTCGTAATCAGCCGCTTTGACCTTGCGATACAGTTCGATGCCGAGTACCGCGTTTTGCAACACCGTGCGCCACGGCATCAGCAGATCCTTTTGCAGCATGTAGGCGATGCGGCCCGCGCTGCCATCCTCGCGCGCGCCCACGCTGACATGGCCCGATTGCGGCTGGATCAACCCTGAAACGAGATTGAAGAGAGTGCTCTTGCCGGCGCCGCTGCGACCGACGATCGACACGATCTCACCGCTTTTCACGCTGAAGTCGAGGCGCTCGAAGATCGGCACGTCGACACCATCTGCAGTCCGAAATGCATGGCTAAGCTGCTGGACCTTCAGGCGGTCCATACCCGACGCGAGCGTCGTATCTTTTGCGCCTGCTGCTGGCGCAGTGGCAAAGGCAGAGAGACTCATGGACATCCCCATCGGTACGTGATCTGCGTTTGTGCTGTGCACAACGCATAATGCACAATCAAAAAAATGCGGCGCAAGTGGAAAAAAATTGCGCGCGCAATTGGGGAATTTCCTTGCCCGAAGATGGTGCGATGGTTTGGAACGAGGACGGTGCGGGGGCTATATGCTCCGGCATGCGGGTTCCAGTTGGCCAACAGGTGCGGCGCGGCGTTTCTGCCACAATAGCGTTCTGTCGCTTCGCTCACGTGCCGCTGGCGACGCACCTCAACTGACCTCCTCGTAAATGCGCATATTCGGAATCAGCCTTTACGTCATCATCGCCGTGTTCTTCGCGGTGCATGCCGTGCGAAACCAGCAGAACATGTACTGGCTGCTGATCCTGTTTCTGTTCCCAGGCTTGGGCAGTCTGGTGTACTTCTTCGTTGTTTACTTGCCCGCCCTGCGGCAGTCGCGTGGCGCGATGGCGGCGACGAAAGCCATCTCGCAGCTTGTCGATCCTAACCGGGCGGTGCGCGAGGCACGGACAGATTTCGATCGTGCGCCGACCGTCGCGCATCGCATGCGGCTAGGCGCAGCGCTGCTCGATGCGGGAAGTGCTTCCGAAGCCCTCGAGCACTACCAGGCGGCAGCCAGCGGGCCGTTCTCATCCGATCCCGCTTTACTTCAAGGCTTGGCGCGTGCGCAGTTTGCCAACGGTGATGCTGCGGCTTCGCGGGACACGCTGGAAAAACTGTTCGCGGTCGATCCTCTCGCCCGCCAGCGGCCGGAGCCGTCCTTGCTCAATGCGCGCGTCCTGTCGGCGATCGGTGCGACAGGTACACGCGCCGCGTTCGAGGTGGCGCTCGCAAGCGCAAGCGACGCCGCCCCCCGTTGCCTATACGCTGACTGGCTCGCGGCGCAGCCCGACGACGCCGACCGCCAGCGTGCGCGCGAACTCTATGCTGAGATCGTGCACGACGCGAAGCATTGGCCGCGCCATGCTCGCGAACACAATAGCGAGTGGCTGCAACGGGCTCAGGCTGCGTTGAGCCGATAAGCCGCGAGCACGCCGGTTTAGACTGCGGTAGAGCTTCGGCCGAGGCGACCCGTTGGGGCCGGGCATCAAGTCCACGGACCATGAGTCACGCGGCCTCAATGCGTCGACTCAGTTTGAGCAATGAGTGCGCTTTCACACAGGCACGGCCAATCCCTGACACTGATTCTGATCAGCGAACGGACAAGTCTCTTGCAACCGTCTGGACGAGCACATGAGGGTCTGGCTAGCCGAACGCTGCCTTAAACTGGTGCCGCGTGCCGAAAAGGCGCAAGCGGCCGCACCTGATCGACAGGCAATCAATCGCACCATCAAATCATGGACCTGAACCTGATCGTCCTGTTTGTCGAAATTGTCGAGTCGCGTAGCCTCAGTGCCGCCGCGCGCAAACTCGGCATGACGCGCGCGAATATCAGTCAGCGGCTCAAGGCGCTGGAACGCGAAACCGGTGCGCAACTGCTGCGCCGCTCGACGCGCAGTTTCGAACTGACGCAAGCCGGCCACACGCTGTACGAATGCGGGCAGCGCATGCTCGAAGACCTGAGCACGGCGCAGGCCTCGATCGACAGCCTCGGGCAGACCTTGAGCGGCCGCGTTCGCATCAGCGTGCCTACGGGCTTCGGCAGGATGTTTCTCGGCGGCAAGCTGCTGGAGTTCGCGCGCACGCATCCCGGCATCACGCTCACGGTGACGTTCAACAACCGGATCGAAGACCTGATCGCAGCCGAAGTCGACGTCGCTATCCGGATCACGGCGACGCCCCCGCTCGATTACGTGGCGCGCAATATCTGCACGATCGACTGGAACCTGGTCGCGTCAGCTGACTATGTCGACACGCACGGTCCGATTGAATGCCCGAGCGACCTCGAAAAGCAGACGCTGGTCGCGTCGGCCTATCCTGGCCGTCGCGTCACGATGACGCTCACGCACCGTGAGGACGAGACGGACGTCCACGTGGTCACGATGCAGCCTGCGCTGCAGTCATCGGACTATCCGTTTCTGACGGAAGCCGTGTGCCGGGGCATGGGCATCGGACTGTTGCCGGCCTATGTGCCGCATGCGCCGACCAGCTGCGAACTGCAGCGAGTCCTGCCGCAATTCCGTGTGGCGGGGATGCAGAACACCCTATATATCGTGACGCTGCCCAATCGCTATCCGTCGCCCGCGACGCAGGCGCTGATCGACTATCTGCGGGCGGAAATCCTGTCGCTCGCCCAAACCTGGAGCTAGACCGGCATTCGCATCGACAGGCGGTTCATCCCGCCCCGTCATACCTCGCGTCCAGTGTCAATTTTCAGTTAACAGTTCGTCAACTGTCAGTTGGATTGTCAATGCGTGCTGCGCATTTAACAATCAGTCAACACAAAGTACATGGAGACGCGGGATATGACTTCCGGCCCGACAGGCCACGCGGTCAGGCGTGAGCTGCACAATCGCATTCTTGTCGTCACTGTCGACAATCCTCCCGTCAACGCGCTGGGCGTAGCGGTGCGATGCGCACTGAGCGACGCTATCGAAGCCGCCGAACAGGACGCTTCCGTCGACGCGGTGTTGCTGATCGGCGCCGGACGCAACTTCATCGGCGGCGCGGATATCAAGGAGTTCGGCAAGCCGCCGTTGCCGCCGTCGCTGCCCGCCGTCTGCAACAGGATTGAAGCGTGTCGCAAGCCGGTTGTGACGGCCATTCATGGCGCGGCGCTGGGCGGCGGGCTCGAGATCGCACTGGCCGCGCACTATCGCGTCGCTGTCGCCAACGCGAAGCTCGGCTTGCCGGAAGTCACGCTCGGCTTGCTGCCGGGGGCAGGCGGCACACAGCGCGCGCCGCGTCTCATCGGCGCAAAGGCAGCGCTCGACCTGATGTTGAGCGGCCGTCACGTGGGAGCGCGGGAGGCGCTAGCGCTCGGCCTCGTCGATCGAGTGGGCGAAACGGATGACGTGCTGAACGAGGGCCTTGCCTGCGTCCAGGCATTGCTCGATGCGAAGGCGCCCGTGCGCCGCACTCGCGAGGCGGACGGACTCGCGGACCGCATGGCCAGCCGGGCCGCCATCGAAGCCGCGCGCGCCGAAACATCGAAGAACGCGCGCGGTCTGTTCTCGCCGCTCAAGATCGTCGATGCGGTGCAGGCCGCGCTCGAACTGCCTTTCGACGATGGTCTGCGTCACGAGCGCCAATTGTTTCTGCAGTGTCTGGACAGCCCGCAGCGGGCCGGCTTGATTCACGCGTTCTTCGCCGAACGCGAGGTGCTCAAGGCGCCCGAGACGCGTCATGCGAAAGCGCGTGCCGTGACGAGCGTCGGCGTGATCGGCGGCGGCACGATGGGCGCGGGCATTGCCGTTGCACTGCTCGATGCGGGTCTGCCCGTGACGATGATCGAACGCGACGACGCATCGCTTGCACGCGGCCGCGCCCACATCGAAAAGGTCTATGACGGGCTGATAGCGAAAGGGCGCATGACATCCGAGGCGAAAGCGGCCGTACTGACGCGCTGGAACGGCAGCACGTCGTACGATGCGCTCGCTTCAGCCGATCTCGTGATCGAAGCCGTCTTCGAGGACATGACCGTCAAGCAGGCCGTATTCGCCGAACTCGACCGCGTGTGCAAGCGAGGCGCCGTGCTCGCCACCAACACGTCGTATCTCGACATCGACGCGATCGCGGCCAGCGTCTCGCGTCCCGGCGATGTGATCGGCCTGCACTTCTTTTCCCCCGCGAACATCATGAAGCTGCTCGAAGTCGTGGTGCCTGCGCAGGTCAGCGCGGACGTGGTCGCCACCGCGTTCGCGCTGGCCAAGAGGCTGCGCAAGGTGCCCGTGCGGGCGGGCGTGTGCGACGGCTTCATTGGCAACCGCGTGCTGGCGATCTATCGCGCGGCGGCCGATCACATGATGGAAGATGGCGCATCGCCGTATCAGATCGACCGCGCGGTTCGCGAGTTCGGCTTTCCGATGGGGCCGTTCCAGGTGTCGGACCTCGCGGGCGGCGATATCGGCTGGGCCACGCGCAAGCGCCGGGCCGCGACGCGCGATCCGAACGCGCGCTACGTGCAGATCGCCGACCGCATCTGCGAGCGCGGCTGGTTCGGCCAGAAGACGGGGCGCGGCTACTACCTGTATCCCGACGGCGCGCGCACCGGCACGCCCGATCACGAAGTCGAGGCGCTCATCGATGCCGAGCGCGAGCGCGCGAACATCACGCCCCGGGCGTTCTCCGACGAAGAAATCATGCGCCGCTACATGGCCGCCATGATCAACGAAGGCGCGAACGTCGTGCATCAGGGCATTGCGCTGCGCCCGCTCGATGTGGACGTGACGTTCCTCTACGGCTACGGCTTTCCGCGCCATCGCGGCGGCCCGATGAAGTACGCCGACAGCGTCGGTCTTGTGAATGTGCTCGCCGACATCCGCGCGTTCGCGAAAGAAGCCCCCGTGTTCTGGAAGCCGTCGCCGCTGATCGTCGAACTCGTCGAGCGCGGCGCCACGCTCGCGAGCCTCAATCATTCGGCCTGATCCCGTCAGGCCGCTCCACATCCATTCCGGTTTCAGGATTCGAACCATGCGAGAAGCTGTCATTGTTTCCACCGCGCGCACGCCGCTGACCAAGTCGCATCGCGGCGAATTCAACATCACGCCGGGTCCCACGCTCGCGTCGTTCGCGGTGCGCGCTGCCGTCGAACGCGCGGGCGTCGACCCGGAACTGATCGAGGATGCCATTCTCGGCTGTGGTTATCCCGAAGGCACCATGGGCCGTAACGTCGCGCGTCAGACGGTGATTCGCGCGGGCTTGCCGCTGTCGATCGCGGGCACCACGATCAACCGTTTCTGCGCGTCCGGCCTGCAGGCCATCGCGCTGGCGGCGGGGCGCATTGTCGTCGACGGCGCGCCCGCCATGATCGCGGGCGGGGTCGAAAGCATCTCCGGCATCCGCACGCGCGAAGACGGCGAGACCGGGCTCGACCCATGGATCGTCGAGCACAAGCCCGAGCTGTATATGGCGATGATCGATACGGGCGACATCGTTGCGAAGCGCTACGGCATCAGCCGCGAAGCGCAGGATCGTTTCTCGGCGGAAAGCCAGCGGCGCACGGCCGAAGCGCAGCTCGCCGGCCGCTACGCCGACGAGATCGTGCCCGTCACGACCACGATGGCCGTCACCGACAAGGAGACGGGCACCGTCAGTCAGCGCGAGGTCACGGTATCGGCCGACACCTGCAACCGGCCCGGCACCACGTTCGAGGCGCTCGCGAAGCTCGCGCCCGTCAAGGGGGCCGACCAGTCTGTCACGGCAGGCAACTCGTCGCAGCTTTCCGACGGTGCGTCGGCGTGCGTGTTGATGGATGCGAAAGCCGCCGAGCGGGCCAATCTCGCTCCCCTGGGCGCGTTTCGCGGCTTTGCCGTCGCCGGCTGCGAGCCAGACGAAATGGGCATCGGCCCGGTGCTCGCCGTGCCGAAGCTGCTTGCGCGCCACGGCCTCACGGTCGACGACATCGGCCTGTGGGAACTCAACGAAGCCTTCGCATCGCAGGCGCTGTACTGCCAGCAGCGCCTCGAAATTCCCGCCGAGCGGCTCAACGTCGACGGCGGCGCGATCTCGATCGGCCATCCGTTCGGCATGACGGGCGCGCGTCTCGCGGGGCATGTCCTGATCGAGGGCCGGCGGCGCGGCGTCAAGTACGCGGTCGTCACGATGTGCATTGCCGGCGGCATGGGCGCCGCTGGCCTCTTCGAAATCTACTGAGAGAAACAAGATCATGGATCTGAACTTCACCCCCGAAGAGGAGGCCTTTCGCGAGCGCGTCGTGCGCTTTCTGAAGGATAAGCTGCCGTCGAGGCTTTCGGACAAGGTCCGCAACGGCTTGCATCTCACGCGCGCCGACATGGCGCAGTGGCATGCCATCCTGAACGAACAGGGCTGGCTCGCGAACCACTGGCCCGAGCAATACGGCGGCCCCGGCTGGAACGCCGTGCAGAAGTTCATCTTCGAGAACGAGTGCGCGCTGGCGGGCGCCCCGCGCATCGTGCCGTTCGGCGTGAACATGCTCGGCCCCGTGCTCATCAAATACGGCAGCGAAGCGCAGAAGCGCCACTGGCTGCCTCGCATTCTCGATGGCTCCGACTGGTGGTGCCAGGGCTATTCGGAGCCGGGCTCGGGTTCCGATCTCGCGTCGGTGAAGACGAGCGCCGTGCGCGGTATCGATGACGAAGGCGAGCACTACATCGTCAATGGCCAGAAGACGTGGACCACGCTCGGCCAGCACGCGAACATGATCTTCTGTCTCGTGCGCACGGCAACGGACGTGCGCAAGCAGGAGGGCATCAGCTTCCTGCTCGTCGACATGAATTCGCCGGGCGTCGAAGTGCGTCCGATCATCACGCTCGAAGGCGATCACGAGATCAACGAAGTGTTCTTCACCGACGTGCGCGTGCCCCTCGCCAATCTCGTCGGCGAAGAGAACAAGGGCTGGACGGTCGCCAAATATCTGCTGACCTACGAGCGCACCAATATCGCGGGTGTCGGCTTCTCGGTCGCCGCGCTGGCGCGCCTGCGCCGCGCGGCACAGAAGGTGACGCGCAACGGCCGCCCGCTCGCCGACGATCCCCTCTTTGCGGCGCGCCTCGCTCGCGTCGAAATCGACCTCGAGAACATGAAGACGACCAATCTGCGCGTGATCGCCGCGGTTGCGGGCGGCGGCGTGCCGGGCGCGGAAAGCTCGATGCTGAAGATTCGCGGCACCGAGATTCGTCAGGAGCTGTCGTCGCTGATGCGTCGCGCGATGGGTCCGTATGCGCAACCGTTCATCGAGGAAGCGCTGCACGAGGGCTACGACGACGCAAGCGTCGGCCCCGATGAAGCTGCAAGCGCGGCCGCGCTGTACTTCAACAACCGCAAGCTGTCGATCTTCGGCGGCTCCAACGAAATCCAGAAGAACATCATCTCGAAGATGATCCTGGGACTGTAAGAGGATCGCGATGAATTTCCAGCATACCGAAGACCGCCGCATGCTGGCGGATACGCTGAACCGCTTTGTGAGCGAGCAGTACGGCTTCGCGACACGCGATGCGCTGGCGCGCAGCGACTCTGGCTTCAGCCGCGAGATGTGGGTGCGCTTCGCGGAACTGGGCGTCGTCGGCGTGCTTTTCGACGAGGCCGATGGCGGCTTCGGCGGACAGGGCTTCGACATCGCCGTCGTGTTCGAGAGCCTCGGGCGCGGCCTCGTGGTCGAGCCTTTTCTTGGCGCGCTGATGGCGGGGCGCGCGCTGGCGCAGTCGGGCAGCGGCGCGCAGCGCGCCCTCATCGCAAGCCTGATCGAAGGCCACGCCGTCGCCGCGCTGGCCCACGACGAGCCCGGCTCGCACTACGAACTCGCGAACGTGTCGACGCGCGCCGCGCGCAGCTCGAATGGCTGGGTGCTGACGGGCAAGAAGGCCGTCGTGCAGCAGGGCGCCGAAGCCGACTTCTTCATCGTCCCGGCGCGCACGAGCGGCGCAGCCGATGCCGAAGAAGGCATCTCGCTGTTCGTCGTTCCACGCGAAACGGCGGGTGTCGCGCTGCGGGGCTACGGGAAGATCGACGGCGGGCGCGCCGCGGAAATCTGCCTGAACGACGTGTGTCTTCCCGACACTGCATTGCTCGGCGACCGCGACGCGGGATTCGCCACGCTCGAACACTGCATCGGCGCGGGCGTGCTCGCGTTGTGCGCGGAGGCGCTGGGCGCGATGGAAGTGGCGAAGGAGCACACGCTCGAGCACCTGCGCACGCGCAAGCAGTTCGGTGTGGCGATCGGCAGCTTCCAGGCATTGCAGCATCGGATGGCCGATCTGCTGCTGGAGATCGAGCAGGCGCGCTCGGCTGTCATCAACGCGGCTGCCGCATTCGGCGCGGGCCGCATCGAACGCGAACGCGCGCTGTCGGCGGCGAAGCACACGATCGGGCGCGTGGGCGCGCAAGTCGCGCAGGAGTGTATCCAGCTGCACGGCGGCATCGGCATGACGTGGGAATTGCCGCTCGCGCATTACGCGAAGCGCCTCGTGATGATCGACCATCAACTCGGCGACGAAGATCACCATCTCGAACGCTATATCACTCTGGGCAGGAGCTAAGACTGTGAACGAACCCATTCTTTCGCGCCGCGAAGGCGCGGCGCAGGTGCTGTCTTTCAACAATCCGGCTGCGCGCAATGCGCTCACGGCCGAGGTCTACACGGCGCTTCCGGCAGCCATCGAAGCGGCGCAAAACGATCGGGAAGTCGGCGCGATCGTGCTGACGGGCGTAGGCGGCGCGTTCTGCGCGGGCGGCGACCTGAAACGGCTCGCGCAACGGCGCGTGGCGACGCCGCTCGAGCGGCGCGCGGGCATCGAGAATCTGCACGACATGATTCGCTCGCTGCGCGACTGCGGCAAGCCCGTGATCGCGGCAGTCGAAGGCGCGGCGGCGGGCGCAGGGCTGTCGATTGCGCTCGCGTGCGACATGCTGGTGACCGCCCGCAACGCGTCGTTCTCCGTGGCCTACGTGAAGGTCGGCTTGTCGCCCGATGGCGGCGCGACGGCATTCCTGTCCGGTGTCCTCTCGCGTCAGCTGATGACCGAGTTGTGTCTGACGGGGCGGCCTGTCACGGGCGAACGCATGCATGTGCTAGGCGTCGCGAACCGGCTTGCCGAGCCGGGCAGCGCGCTGTCGGAAGCCTTGGCGCTCGCGCAATCGCTCGCGACGGGGCCCGAGCGCGCGATCGCACGCATCAAGAGTCTGTGCCGCCAGGCAGGCGGAAACACGGTCGACGCGCAACTCGACCTCGAAGCCGACTACATGGCGCAATCGCTCGGTGACGATGAATCCGCCGAAGGCATCAACGCCTTCTTCGACAAACGCGCCGCTGATTTCTCCGCGTTGCGCCGCGCGTCCCAAGTCAGTTCTCACTAGACGCGGCGCGCGTGTTCTCCTCTGTCATTGCGGATCTGTCATGTCGAACCTGAACTCTTCACTGCCGCTTGCCGGCGTTCGCATTCTCGATTTATCCCGCGTGCTGGCGGGACCGTGGTGCGCGATGGTGCTCGGCGACCTTGGTGCGGAAGTCATCAAGGTCGAGCATCCGAAGCGCGGCGACGACACGCGCGACTGGGGCATACGCGTCGGCACGACCGAAACGGCCTATTTCAATAGCGTGAACCGCAACAAGCGTTCGGTGTGTCTCGATCTGCAAACGGAAGAAGGTCAGCAGATCGCGAGAGACCTCGCGCGGCAGTGCGACGTCGTGATCCAGAACTTCAAGTTCGGCGGCGCGGAGAAGCTCGGTCTCGGTTACGAGCAGCTCAAGGAAGGGCGCGAGGACCTGATCTACTGTTCGATCTCCGGCTACGACCGGCGCGGGCCCGAGGCGGCGCGTCCCGGCTACGACGTGGTGCTGCAGGGCGAAGCGGGGCTGATGGCGCTCAACGGCAACGCCGATCAGCCGCCGCTGAAGTTCGGCGTGGCGGCGGTCGATCTGTTCACGGGGATGTACTCGGCGCAGGCCGTGCTCGCCGCGCTGTTCGAGCGTCAAAGGACGGGCAAGGGGCGTCATGTCGAAATGGCGCTGTTCGATTGCGGCCTGATGATCACGTCGTACTACGGGCTGGAGTCGATGCTGATGGGCGAAGACCCGCCGCGCTACGGCAATTCGCATCCTTCTATCGTGCCGTACGGCGTGTTCGATGCGCTGGACGGCCCGCTCGTCATCGCGGTCGGCAACAACGGCCAGTACGAGCGCTTTTGCCGCGATGTGATCGAACGGGCAGATCTGTTCGACGACGACCGCTATCGCACGAACCTCGTCCGGGCGGCGAATCGCGAAACGCTCGTGCCCGAACTCAAGCGCGAGATTGCCAGCAGACCGCGCGCGCTGCTTCTCGAACGTCTGACGCGCGCTGGGATTCCGTGCGGCGAAGTGCTCGGCCTGCATCAGGCGCTCACCTCGACGCGCGCGTCGCAAGGCGGATTGTTGACGACCTTCCAGCATCCCGAGGCGGGCAGCACGCACCTGCTTGCGCCACCGTATCGCTTCGACGGCGCGCGGCTTCCGGTGCGCAGCGCCCCGCCGCGACTCGGCGAAGGCACGAGCGAAGTGCTCCAGTCGCTGCTCGGGCTGTCCGCCGAACGGCTTTCGCAACTCAAGGCAGAGGGCGTCGTATGACGCTGGATCGCGTGTTATTGCACAAGGACTATTCAATGAGCCAGACTGCTTTTTCCAACGCCGTGACTGAACTGTTCGGCACGCGGCTGCCCATCGTCGCGGGTGGCCTGATGTGGCTCGCCGATGCCGACTATGTCGCGGCCGCCTCGCGTGCGGGGATCATCGGCTTCATCACGGCGGCGAGCTTTCCGGAGCCGCAGGCGCTGCGCGCCGAGATCCGCCGCTGCCGCGAACTGTGCGAGGGCGGCCCGTTCGGCGTCAACGTGTCGATGCTGCCGAAGCTCGTGCCGGGCGAGAAAACGCGCGAAGTGTTCGAGCTGATCGTCGAAGAGGGCGTGGCATGCGTCGAAACTTCGGGACGCAATCCCGAGGAATTCATGCCGCTGCTCAAAGAAGCTGGTGTGAAAGTGCTCCACAAGGTGCCTGCGGTTCGGTTCGCGGTCAAGGCGGCTGCCGTGGGCGTCGATGCCGTCGCGATCGTCGGCGCGGAGTGCGGCGGTCATCCCGGACTCGACATGGTGGGCTCGTTCGTGAACGCCGCATGGGCCGAGAGCCAGCTCGACATTCCCTATCTGATCGGCGGCGGCATCGGTCGCGGCTCGCAGCTTGCGGCAGCGCTCGCGATGGGCGCTTCGGGCGTGGTGGTCGGCACGCGCTTCGCCGTGGCCGAGGAAATCTGGGCACACGACGACTACAAGCGCCGGCTGGTGGAAGCCGGACCGACCGATACGGATCTATGCATGCAGTCGGTGCGTAATACCGTGCGGACGCTGCGCAACGAGACGACGGCCGCGGTGAAGGCGCTCGAGGCGCAGAACCCGGACATTACCATTGCCGACCTGATGCCGATGGTCGCGGGCAAGATCGGCCGCGACGCTTACGTGACGGGCGACTGGTCGAAGGGACTGCTCTCTGCGGGACAATCGCTTGCCTTCATCGACAGAATAGAACCGCTTGCTGATATCGTGCTGCGGTTCGAGCACGACATGCGCGAGGCGATGGGGCGGCTGGCGAGCCACTGATACCATCGTAACGGGCGCACCCCGCCGGCGCCAGATCGATGCTGAGCGTCGAGCGGCGCAACGGTTGTGTACCGGCCACGCTTGAGCGTCGTGAGCGGATGCCTGCAATTAGAAAGCGTGACATCAAGGTGCGGCGCCACGGCGCAACGCCCCGCGGTTATCGAGACACATAATGACAGGAGAGAGACGATGTGGAAAAAAGGGAAAGCAGTACTGCTGGCGACATGTACGGCATCAGCGGCGCTTTTGAGCGCACCGGCAACTGCTGCGCCGGCAAAGTTGTCGGATGGTGTGGTCAAGATCGGGGTCCTGACCGACATGTCGAGTATCTATTCGACGCTAGGGGGACGCGGCGCCGTGCAAGCCGTCAAAATGGCGGCGGACGACTTCATGAAAGAGAACCCTGACATCAAGGTCGAAGTCGTCTATGCCGACCATCAGAGCAAAGCCGATATCGCAGCAAGCAAAGCGCGCGAATGGTTCGATCGTGACAACGTTGACATGGTGACTGATCTGACGAACTCGAGTGTCGCCTTTGCCGTTATCGACCTGGCGCGTCAACGAAACAGGATTGCCATCGCGACAGGCCCCGCGAGTTCAGAGATCACCAATTCGAAGTGCACGCCCATTTCCGTTCAATACGTGTATGACACGTACGCGCTAGGCCGTACGACCGCACGCGAGATGATGCGGCAGGGCGGTAAGACCTGGTACTTCGTCGCGGCCGATTACGCGTTCGGTAAGGCATTGGTCGGCGATGCGTCGAATGCGATCAAGTCCGAGGGCGGTAGCGTGCTCGGGACTGCATGGGCCCCGCTGCATACATCCGATTTCTCCTCTTACTTGATGCAGGCACAGTCCTCCCGTGCCAAGGTGATCGGCTTGGCCAATGCGGGCGGCGATTTTGTCAATGCGATGAAAGCGGCCCAGCAATTTGGGCTGACGCGTACGGGTGGCCCCCAGATGACGGGTTTGCTGGTCTTTCTTGCCGACGTGCATGCGATCGGGTTGCAAGCCGCGCAGGGTCTCGAATTCTCCACCGCGTTTTACTGGGATCGGGATGTCGAAACGCGCAAGTGGAGCAAACGGTTTTTTGAATCGGCAAATCGTATGCCGGAGCAGACCGACGCGGGGGACTACTCGTCCACCTTGCATTACCTGAGGGCGGTAAAGGCCGCCGGAACCGACGAAACCGGCGCGGTCATGAAGAAAATGCGAGAACTGCCGATCAACGACTTCTTCGCCAGGAACGGAAGAATTCGCGAGGATGGCCTGATGGTGCACGACATGTATCTCGTGGAGGCCAAAAAGCCTTCCGAGTCGAAGTACCCATGGGATTACTACACCGTCAAGGCGGTGATACCGGGCGAGAAGGCATTCAGGCCGTTGGCCGAAAGTGCATGTCCGCTTGTCAGGAAATGATGTTACCCGCCGCGACCTGTAAAGGAGTTCGCTCCGCGAGGAGCCGATGCGGCTGATGTCGACCGTCCCGGCACTCGCGTGTCGGGACTCCGGCCGATCAGGCACGAGTCGCGCGAACTTTTGTCATTCGCGAGCGTGATGTCGGGGGGGGCGCTTCATCGTCATCAGTTCAGTAATCTCATGCCGATCGTCTGCACGTCGCTACATCCTGTCGTCGGCTGTTCGACATCATCGACCGATATAGGTGATGACAGACGCCAGCCGTCGCTCAGGGCTTGCATCGGACGCAGGCGGCCTGTTCGTTATCGAAGCGGATACCTGCGGCGCCTGACAGCGACAACGCCGTTAGTCACGTTGTCCCGCCGCCGCGAGGACAAGTTGTGCAATCTCGTCGGGATGAGAGATCAGCGAGAGATGGCTCGCTTTCACTTCGATCGTTTTGGCGCCCATTCGCTTGGCCATGAAGCGTTCGAGGTCGGGATTGATCGTCCGGTCTTCCGTCGAGACTGCATAGAAGCTTGGCTTCGATCGCCACGCCGCCTTCGTGGTTTTGCCGGTGAGGAGGGCCTTGTGGAAAGGTTGTTGAACAGCATAAAGGACTTTGGCCTTCGCTTCGGGAAGGTCGCCCGCGAAATCGCGCAGGAACGCTTCTTCGGTCAGACGTCCCTCGTCGCCGTCGAAGACAATTCCAGCGGAGGCCGGTGGTGTCGGATAGGTCTTGGCCAACGCCGTGTAGTCTTCGCCTGCATCCGGTGCACGTGCTGCCACGTAGACGAGAGCCGAAACATTGGGATGCGTCCCGGCTTCCGTCACGATCATTCCCGAGAACGAATGTCCGACCAGCACCGTCGGACCATCCTGCCGATCGAGTACTCGCTGTGCTGAGGCAACCGCGTCAGGCAATGTAGTTAAAGGATTCTGGACGGAAGTGACATTGAGACCCGCCGCCTGCAATCGCGGGATCACTTCCGACCAGCATGAGCCGTCAGCGAATAGCCCGTGCACGAGAACGATATTGCCTGCTTTGACCGATGTGGCGGTCGCCGCCGTCACACGGGTAGAGATAAGCGAAGCGGCGGCACCGGCAACGAGAGCAGTGGAGAATCTACGTCTATTCATCGTCATGTCCGTCTTCCATCCTGGTTGTCGTACTGAAATGATAGGCGCCGCCGTGCTTTCGAGCAGGATGGACAGCGCGTCGTTCCAGCAACCTTTGAAGTCGATATCTGGCCGTGTTGCTCCGGCCTTCGCCGCTTTGATGGCGGACGCTAATCCGTCCGGGTTGACTGGCGCAGCAGCCGATGGATCGGCCATATCCAGTCGCGATAGACGGATGGCGGCGTGGAACATGTTTCGAAGGCTGAAGATCGCGGGCTCTAGCTCCCGGCAGCGGGAGCAGGCGGCACGGGCAGGATGATCTCCGAAGCGACCTTCCAGTCCTTGTCGACTCTTATCCAGTTGATCAATACCAGAAACGGCTTTGGCGTGCCATCCTGACCCGCATAGGAGACCGTGATGGTCACCGGCGCGTAGGATTGCGCCACGTCGTTCGTCAAGCCCACCACCTTGAACTTCGAATAGTCAGGCTGGAGCACAACCGGGCCGGACGCGCCGATGTCGTGCAGCTTCTGGTCAATCGCATCATTGCCCCAGAAGCCGGCCCAGTTTCCTTCCGAAGCGGTCGCGCTTTTAGCGACGAGAAGGGCCGAAGGAGACTGCCAGAACATGTCATGCAGCGCCTTGAAGTCGTGGCGATTGGCCAATTGCATGAGATGGCTGAATCTGGCTCGAATCGTATCCAAAGTTGCCGCGTCCAACGGCTCACGGTAGTTGGCAGAAGTGGCCGCGAAGGACGTTGTAACAACAGCCAGTGTGCCGGCAAGAGCCAGAAGCGTTTTGCGCACGATGAGATCCCGTTGAACGATAGATGGTGTGCTTCGGTGCGGGCAATCCTGTGCCGGCCCCGTCGCGATGTTGGATGCGCCTAGTGTGAGCGTCAATCGATGGTTCTCGACAAAAGCCGGCGGCAACCAGCAACCATATAACCTGGAGTCGGGAACGGCCGATGAGTATCGTAGCGGTTGCTGCCCGATCAAAAATATCTGTTTCTGCCGGTTTTGGTACAGGAATGATGCAATGTGCAGGCACCGCAAGATTGCGCTTGAGCGCGGCGACGCTTGCGAATCTTGAAACTCTTAACCAGGGATTATTTCGACGAGATGACAGAAGTCGTCACTCTCGCGCATCATTTGACGAAGGGGTAACGATCCAGAAATCGGCGTGTGCTAATGAACGTCCGGGGAATCGCGCCGGTAAATCACGGGCCGGGCGCATCACGCCTGCCATCGCCTCTGAGGTGCAAACGTTGCCAGGCCTTCGGACTCGTGCCGGTCATTCGCTTGAACCATCGTCCCAGATGGGACTGGTTTACAAAACCGCAGGCCAGAGCAATGGCCTGCAGGGTCAGGCCGCTATAGAGAAGCATGTCCTGAGCTTGGGCGATCTTGTTTTTGAGTGCCCATCGATGTGGCGGCAAACCTGTTGATTGCTTGAATTCGCGCGCAAAATGACTAGACGACAATCCGCACGCCTGGCTTAGCGCCGCGAGTGTAACCTTGTCATGATCGCGAACCGATAACATGGCCTTGGCAAGTTGCAGATGAGTCGGAGAGAGGCCACCACGGACCCGGCGTAGCGTTCCCGTCGCGTGAGTGAAGCCGTAGCTGTCGAGCACATATGTTTGGATCGTGCGCGTAGCGAGTTCAAAGAACGGCGCGGACGAACTTCTTTCCTGTGTCGGGTCCACACCATTGACCGCGTGCACCTGTATGGTGACGAACGAAGGATGGGGGCCGCCTGGGTTGGATCGCTCGATCACCATGTAGCCCGCTTCTTCAACGATGTTCGAAGGTCGGCTTCGGGGCCGCCGGCGAGTAGCCGGTCCAGCGCGGCGGTCATGTGCTCTATTGGCGCGACACCGCGCACGACCACGGGAGGCTGCGGTCGTGCCGTATCACTTGCGATTGTCAACATGACGAAAGGAAGTCCAGTCACGCCGAGTCGACCGGCCGCTGCTTCATCGTCTTCAATAGCCGTCTTGAAGCGCTGCTCGGCCAGGGATGCAGCCAGCGCCGTCTGATCGACGCCGCATTCGTTTGCTATGTCCAGCAAAACGTCTTTGTTGCCGATATCTCTTCCATGCTCAAAATACGCCTTGAACAGAGCGCGATGCACACTGTCGAAGCGTCCGGCAGTGCGGCTGAAAAACGCGGTCTCGAAGGCCAGGCGGCTACGCGGTGCAGAAGGCGGTAGCTTCATCTTCAGATTGCGTTCAGCGGCAAGCGGGTAGACTGCCTTGAGCCAGATGCTGGTGATGTACTCGCCGTCCGGCTCGATGAGCGCAATGGGGTCGGGCCGCAGTTCGAAGGCGTGCCATTCGACCGCTAACGGCACGCGGGACTCCTCGACGAATCGGTCGAGGGTATCCATCTGCAGATAACAGAAAGGGCAGACATAGTCAGCCCAACAATCCATGCGAACGGTCGGCATCGGAACCATGCGAAAGCACCTTGATATCCCGCGAGCGCGGAAGCCTACTCGGACCTTGCGGTTGCCCGAAACAATCATACACTCCGGTTCCTGCCGCATAGCGCGCGTCTGCGCTTCGGTACGAAAATGCTCTTGATTCAACAGAACTCGTCCACGCAGCCCGCTTCTTGCTCGGTAAACGTGCGCCTTCACATGGTGCGCTATCGCATGCGCGCACCGCTGCTCGCGGCAATGTGGGCGACAGAGCTCCTATCCCCGTCTTTTCGAGTTGCGCCACGCTGAAAAGCCTATTGCCTTCCATAAATCGCGGATGGCGATGGTCAGATCGGACACGGCCGCGTCGCGACCGAATGCAATTGGGGCAAAATGTCGGTATCAATATAACGGAGACCGGCGTGGGCATTAACTTCGACTTGAACGACCTCCAGGCGTTTCGAGCAGTGGTAGAACTGGGAAGCTTCCGCAAGGCCGCCGAAGCTGTCAGCATTTCCCAGCCTGCACTGAGCCGACGGATCGACAAGCTTGAGGAAGCGCTAGGCGTGCGCTTATTCGAACGCACCACGCGCAGCGTGACCCTCACGACTGTCGGCAGGGTGTTTGCGCCAAGCGCTGAACAGCTTCTCGACGATCTCGACGTCGCGTTGCTAGGCATTCGCGATGTCTCGTCGAGCCGCCTGGGGCATGTGACTATCGCCTGCACACCCTCCGTCGCGCACTACTTCCTGCCAAACGTCATTGCAGGCTATCACCGCCGATTTCCGCGCATCAGAGTCAAGCTGCTTGACTCGAGCGCAAACGAGGTGCTTGGCGCAGTTCTCAGCGGTGAAGCAGATTTCGGCGTTAGCTTCATGGGTAGCCAGGATGCCGAGGTCGAGTTCAAGCTGCTTTTGCAGGACCGCTTCGTTGCCGCATGTCGCCGCGATCATCCGCTCGCGCAAAAAAAAGCGCGTGACATGGAACGAACTTTACGAGCACGACTACGTGTCCGTCGACAAGACCTCCGGAAACCGACTGCTGCTCGATCAGGCGCTCTCGAATGTCGGGCCGCGCGTGCCGAGCGTTTGCGAAACGCGCCACGTCACGACCATGCTCGGTCTGGTTGAAGCAGGGCTTGGAGTCGCCGCTGTCCCGTCGATGGCCATGCCGGGACGCAATCATCCCATCCTCACGAGCGTGCCGCTGGTCGAACCAGTGGTTAAGCGGCGCGTGGGAATCGTGAGGCGTCGCGGCGCCCGCTGACACCGGCCGCTCAGGAATTCCACAAAACGATTGTCGAGATGAAGCACGGCGGCGCCGCAAGCAGTGACACATCGGACGATGATGCGTCGCTGGAAAAGCGGCCAGGCAGGAAGACCGTATCGTGAAGTTGGCAAGACCGCTTCGCTTGCTCTACGTGCAGGTTGTGCTGGCCATGGTGCTCGGTATGGCGCTCGGTCACTTCTTGCCACAAGCCGGACCGCTGCTCAAGCCCTTGAGCGACGGGTTCATCCGTCTCGTGAGGATGATGATTACGCCGATCGTCTTCTGCACGATCGTCTCGGGAATCACGTCGCTTGCGAGCGGAAAGGCGATCGGCCGGACGATTTTTCAGGCGCTGGCGCTGTTTTATCTTCTGACAGCCGTCGCGCTCGCGCTCGGACTCGTCACGGCCTTCGTGTTGCGACCCGGTGGGGGTATGCACATCGACGCCGCCCATCTCGACGTGAGTATCCTCGCGCAATATGTGAAGGACCCGCATCCGCGCGGCGTCGTCGCGTTCGCGATGAGCCTCATCCCCGAGACGATGCTTGGCGCCTTCGACAAGGGCGAGGTGCTGCCAGTGCTGCTGCTCTCGCTGCTGTTTGGTTTTGCGCTGAATGCCTATCCGAAAGCGGGCAGGCCCGTACTCTCGCTCATCGACGGCATCGCTCAGACGCTGTTCCGCATCCTCGCGATGATCATGCGGCTTGCTCCCCTCGGCGCATTCGGCGCAATGGCTTTCACGGTGGGCCGCTTCGGCATCCGCTCGGTCGGCTCGCTCGGCATGTTGATGGTGTCCTTCTACGTGGCATGCGCGCTGTTCATCGCGCTCATTCTCGCTCCGCTTGCGCGTCTGCACGGTTTCGCGCTTTGGCGGCTCTTGCGCTACATGCGCGAGGAGCTGCTTATCGTTCTGGCGACGTCATCGACGGAGCCGGTCCTGCCGCGCCTGATCGCAAAGCTGGAGGCGCTCGGCTGCGACAAGGGCGTAGTGGGGCTCGTGTTGCCCGCGGGCTATTCGTTCAATCTCGACGGGACGGCGATCTATCTGACGCTCGCCTCCCTGTTCATCGCGCAGGCTTGCGACGTGCCGCTTTCCGCGCTGCAGATCGCTACGATGCTCGCAGTCATGCTGCTGACGTCGAAGGGCGCGGCGGGCGTATCGGGCAGCGGGCTCGTCGCGCTCGTCGCGACGCTGACGGTCATTCCCGATCTGCCCGTCGCCGGGGTGGCGCTGCTGGTGGGCATCGACCGCTTCATGTCCGAGGCACGCGCCCTGACGAGCGTCATCAGCAACGCCTGCGCCGTGATCTTCGTTTCGATGTGGGAAGGTGCCTGCGATCGGACGCGTCTCGCGCGGGTGCTCGGGGCAGCCGCGCCGGACGGCGCGGAAGAGCCCGCGCAGAATGCCCCGGGAAGGTGACATGAAGGCTGCGCGAGGCTGTTTTCAGTGAACGGAAACGCTATCGAGCCCTGTCGACTTGACTTCAGCCTGCACGCCAGGCGACGCGAGATAGTCGAGTAGCGCTTTCGCTTCCTTCGGATGCTGCGCGCTCACGGGAATGCCCGCGGCGAAGCGCGTCACCGATTGCAACGACTCAGGAATCTTTCCGACGAAGGTCGCGCCCTTGACGGGCAGCAGTTCGCTCACCTGCTGAAAGCCGATTTCGTAGTCGCCGTTGGCCACCACGGAGGCTACCGGGATGCGCGGGATCATCTTTGCTTTCGACTTGACCTGATCCTCGATGCCGAGTTTGCGGAACAGCTCACGCTCGATGTAGACGCCGCTCGCGCTGTCCGAGTACGCGATCGACTTGGCATGCAGCAGCGTCTGCCGGAGTCCGTCCGCCGAACTGATATCGGGTTTCGCAGCGCCTTCGCGCACGACCATGCCGATTCGCGAATCGGCCAGCTCTACCCGTGATCCGGGGATCACCTTGCCTTCCTTGATCAGCTCGTCAAGTGCATAGCCAACCATGATGACAGCGTCCGCGGGTTCGCCGCGCGCGAGCCGGTTGGGAATCGCTTCGGGCGATTTGCCCATCGACGGACCCAGCGCGGTGTCGAGCGTGTTGCCCGTCTCGGACGCGAACTTGGGGCCGAGCACCTTATACGCCGCGGTAAAACCGCCGGAGCTCATGACGTGCAGGTCGGTGGACTGCGCGTTGGCCGCGGCGGCCGAGATTGCCACGAGCGCCGTCGCGCACAGTTTCAGAAGCAGATTTTTCATGATTGGAGTCGTGTCGGATAGCAGGGAATAGAAGCACTGTGCAACGACATGCGCCTTAGTGCGCCGGCGTCAGCGTTGCCGCGCGCCTGCGATACAGTGCGAAGGTCGCGAGAAGCGCGCACACTGCGGCGAAGCTCATCCAGTAGCCAGGTGCAGCCTTGTCGCCCGTCATGTGAATGAGCGCCGTCGAAATCGCTGGCGTGAATCCCCCGAACACCGCCGTCGCGAGGCTATAGGCGAGCGAGAAGCCCGCAACGCGTACCTCAACGGGCATCACTTCCGTGAGCGCGACGACCATCGCGCCGTTATAGATGCCGTACATGAACGAGAGCCACAGAAGCGCGAGCAGCATGTTGACGAAGCTCGGTGCGTGCGCGAGCAGCGATAGCGCCGGGTAGGCGGTCCCGATGGCAAGTAACGTCATGCCGACGAGAAGCGGCCGGCGGCCGATCTTGTCGGACAGTGCTCCGCCGACCGGGAGCCAGATGAAGTTCGACACGGCGACACACAGGGTCACGAGCAAACTATCCGCCGTGCTCAAATGCAGGACCGTCTTGCCGAAAGTCGGCGCGTACACCGTGATGAGATAGAAGCTCGCGGTGGTCATCGCGACCAGCATCATGCCTGCGATCACGACGGGCCAGTTCTGGACCAGCGTGCGAAACACTTCGTTCATGGTCGGGCGATGCTGGCGTGCCTTGAATTCCTGCGTTTCCTCGAGATTGCGACGCAGCATGAAGATGAACGGCACGATCATGCAGCCGACGAAGAACGGAACCCGCCATCCCCACGCCGCAATGGCTGCGGTGTTCAGCGACTGGTTGAGCGCGAAGCCAAGCGCCGCGGCCACGACAATCGCCACCTGCTGGCTCGCGGACTGCCAGCTCGTAAAGAAGCCTTTGCGGCCGGGTGTAGCCATTTCGGCGAGATACACCGACACGCCGCCCAGTTCCGCGCCTGCCGAAAAGCCCTGCAGCAGCCGGCCGACGAGCACCAGCACGGGCGCCAGAAGGCCGATGGTCGTGTAGCCCGGGACGAACGCAATCAGGATGGTGCCGCTTGCCATGATGGAAAGCGTGACGATGAGACCCTTGCGGCGGCCGACGTCGTCGATGTACGCACCGAGCACGATGGCGCCCAGCGGACGCATGAGAAAACCCGCGCCGAAAACCGCGAACGTCATCATCAACGACGCGAATTCGCTTCCGGCCGGAAAAAAGACGTTGGCGATTTGTGTGGCGTAGAAGCCGAACAGAAAAAAGTCGAACTGCTCCAGAAAGTTTCCGGCCGTTACCCGGAAGACCGCTGCAGCCTTTGAATGCCCCGGCGATAGGGTGGAGGATGAGGGGTGCATCGATATGTCTCCTGAAATGCTGAAATATGCGGCCATCTGCTCTTTGTCATTTCGCAATATATTGGCTCGTGGCCGCCGAAACGATAAGTGCAATTTCCTGAACGATTGATGTTCTACAGTTATCAATCCACGTTGCCTCCGGGTCCGCCGTGCGTCGGGTTTAATCCGCGCCCGGCGGTGCTTCAGATGGCAGCCATCAGGCCACGAAGCGACACTGTGAAGCGGGTGTGCGCGTGTCCATATTGCGACCACGGTTGAGGTGATCGTCGATCTCCGCGGCGCAGCCGAGCATGCGCGGGTACAGAAAGATCGTGAACGCCGCGGTTTCGAGATCCCCCTCGCTGATGTCGCCGCGTCTAAGCGGCTGCCACAGCATCTTCAGAAGCAGCGCGGCGATCACGGCATCGACATTGACGCAGTAGACGGTGCGCGAGACGCCCGCCTCGAACAATGCCTGTACCAGCGCGCGATAGTACGCATGAAACGCGTTGTACTCGCCTCGCCTCTCATAAAGCCCGGCGATGAACACCTCGCGCGGATCGTGATTGACGGGCTTGTCCTTGAACACCGGGTGATTCACGCCAGGCAGCTTGGCGATGTCGAGGCTGCCCGCATGCTTCTGACGGGCCTTGTACTGTGCGTAGTGCTCGACGGAACGCCGCGCGAGCGCCTCGAGGTCAACGCCGTGTTGTGCGTTGGCAGGATCGTCGAGACCGCTGTCGCGAAACGCCTCGTTGAGAAACGCGATGCCTTCATAGCCGTTGCCGCCGTGCGTATAGCCGGTGTGCGTGAGAAAGCCCGTCAGCGCCTTGTTCAATTGCACGCGTTCGGGCGATTCGGGGCCGTCAGCGGACACCGCGCCCTTCGCGCCCTGCGCTGAGATCGCGCCGGGTCCGTTCGTGAGCAGCAATCCCGTTAGCGTGCTGAATGCGAACAGGTCGTCATTGGATGGCTTCAGGCCGAGCAGCGCCGCGAACGCGGTTTCCGTCAATGAGCGTTCGCCGAGCAATGCTTCCGTGGAAAGATCGCAGAAGCTGTCGGGACGATGGCGCGACGCATCCGCCGAGGCGCCGATCAGCGTGCCGAAGAGCTTGGTCCACCATGGCAGGTTCTCCGCCGTCAGACGCGAGATGCGCTTGCGCATGAGCGGGCCCCAGGCGAGCGTCGTCGTGATCGCCGCGAGCACGGCGTCCGCACGCGGATACCCCGGGCCGTTGGCAATCCACCGCACGAATGCCGAACTCACGCCGCGCGCGGCGAGCCCGGCGAGCATCGCTTGCGCCTTCGCGTCGGGTTCATCGGAAAAAAGTGCCGCGCTGCCTTCGGTGTCGATCGCGTCGACGTCGAAATCGCGATCGAACGCGTTCGCGAGTTTCGCAGCGCCGAACCGGTCGATCATCAGCCGGGCTGCGTCGCGCGCCGCCCGCTGGCGGTTCGGTCCGACGATCGCCGCTGCGGCGGCGAGCACCGCGTTGGGTGCGTTACCCGCTTCTCGCGCCGCTTGCGCCGCCGCCAGTTCAGGCGTGCCGTACAGGTTCACTGCCGCGCCGACCGCGACGTCGATCAGCTTTTCGTCGTTTGCGCCGCCGAACTCGTGCAACAGTGCGAGGCACACGTTCGCTTCGAAGGAATGCGTCGCCGCTTCGAGCATCGATACGCCGTGCAGACTGCTGACCTGCGTCTTTGCATCCATCTGCGAGGCGCCCGAGGCGTCTTTCAACGGCTGCCGAGGCGGGATCGCCCCGATCTGGTCATTCACCCGCGCGACCTGTTCGTCATACGGGGCGACCGCTCTCACGACTGGAAGCGCGAGATCGTCGGGCAGATCGAGCCCCTGATCCGAGCCGAACCACGGTTTGAGCGCGAGGCTGCCTTCGGGCTCGAAGTCGGGCATCGTTGCGTTCGCGCGCATCACGGCCGTGAGCGCGGCAGGGATATGGGCGATGTTCGTCACCACCGCGCCCTTCGCCGAGCAGCACGGATCGTCGGGCGTGAAGAGCCGTTCGACGCCGAACTTCTCCTTGAACCAGCGTTCCTTCGCGAGCGCATCGTCGGCGCCGCCCGCCATCGCGCCCGCATGTCCGACTGCGCGCGTGAGACGGCTTTTCCAGCGGCCCACTACGCACGCGACCACGGGCTTGTTGAAGTGCGCGTCGGCCTCGTAGTATCCGCCGGGCTCGCAGTACAGCACGGCGGCCTTGCTGCGCGCGTCGTTGGCAAGGGCAAACGCGAATTCTGGCGCGGCATAGTGGATGTAGACATCCTTCCCGCTGGAAATGACGGTCGATGTGCCCCAGCCACTCATGCGCAGGTACTGCGCGATCGTGGTGCTGAAGCCGCCGGAGTTCGAGAAGATCGCGATCGATCCTTGCCGCAGTGTGGCGCCCGGATCGTCACCGCCGAGCGCGCCGCCGATCCGCACGCGCTGCCATGAGTCCGCGACGCCCAGCCCGTTTGCGCCGAAGATGTCGATGCCCGCCTGCTGTCCCATCGCGCGGATCTCCCGTGCGTCGTGCACGGCAATCTTCTCCGTAATGATGAAGATCTTGCGCAGATCCGGATTCACGCGGATCAGCTCGGCCACGCCGTCGCGCGCGGCGGAAGGCGGCAGATACACGACGCCGCAGTTGAACCGATGGCCGGCTTCGAGACCCTCTCGCACATTGTTGAAGACCGGGATGTCGCCCGCGGGCGTTGCGAGCACCTGGCCGCCTTTGCCGGGCGCCGTGCCGAACACCACATTCGCGCCCGAGAAGGCGTGACTCACGGGCGTCACATCGGACGACTCGCCACCAAGGATATTGAGCACGCAGACGCGATCTTCACGGGTAGCGATGTCCGCCAGCGACTGAATCCCGACGAAGTATTTGAAGTGGCTGTTGCCTTGCTTGTGCATGTCGATCTCCTCAGGCCGTTGCCGTTTGCGATTGAGCGTCGCGTGCGCCGATGCGCGCCGCGACCTGCGAGCGTCCGCCCGCCTGCATCCATGCATCGGCCTTGCGTGCATACTGGATGACTTCGCTGATGTCGGAGTCGAAACCGAAGAGGCGGTAAGGCAGGCCAAGCGAATCGCAGGTGTCGCGCAGTGCGGACATGCCGCGCACCAGGTTGGGACCGCCGCGTCCGAGCACGACATAGAGCGGTGTGGGACCGTGCTCGCTGAAGTGCTCGCGCAGCGCATCGGCCATCGCGCGCAAGGTTTCGTAGATGTCGGTGTTGTTGGACTTGCCGCCGATGATGAAAAGTACGTTGGACTGCTTGAGCCAGTGCCGGAAGCAGATGCGTGCCACTTCCTTCATCTTCTCGTACGGCGGATTGCCGCCGAAGTCCGACGAGATGATGGCCGCGTCGCCCAGCATTTCCGTGACAAGCGAGTTCGCACCGCCGCCGAAGGTGGGCGCGAGGATGGTTCCCTTATCGTTGATCACGTACACATCGCTTTGTCCCTGGTGCGTGCGAAGCTGATTGATCTCCTGCTCGAAATCCGAGTAGTCAGCGGCGAAGAGATGGGGCGGGAGACCGAGCCGCGAGAAACGCGGGTCGTCGCGATCGAATCCGCACTTGAAGTCGCATGCCACGGGCGTGAGACGCCCCTTTTTGTCTTCGCGCATGCGGATCGGGTTGAGTTCGAGCGTCGTCATGCCGAAGTCATGGAAGAGTTCCCAGAGCTTCGGTAATTGCTGCACGAGCGGCGAGATGATTTCGCGCGGCGCGCCGATCTCGCTCAGCGCATTCGCGACGACGAACGCCTTTAGTCCCGTCAGCGCGTCGAACGGCACCATCGCGACGTGCTTTGGATCGACCTCCTCGATGTCCATTCCGCCCATGTGCGACAGCGTCATGGTGGGGGCGCGAAAACGCGTGGAATCGGTGATCGAAAAGTAGACTTCGTGCTTGGCGGGTACACCCGCTTCGAAGGTGACGCCGTTCGCTTTGGCCCTCACGTGACCGACAACGTGCTCGGCAAAGTACAGCCGTTCTTTTTCCGCGAGCGCCGTCTTAAGATCAGTCGCGCGGCCGAGCAGGCCGGCTTTGCCTTTCTTGCCCACGCCGCCCTTGAACACCGGTTTGATGAATATTTGACCGTGTCGGTCGATGAGCGACTTGATCTCTTCCTCGCTGGCGCCGGGGCCCAGCACCTCGCTGGACGGAAAGCCGACGAATTGCAGCAGGCGTGCGCCGTGCAACATTCCGGTGATCTGCATGTGAAGTGTCTCCTGAATTTAAAAAGAAATGACGAATGAAGCAGGTACCAGGTATTCGTTCGGCTCGCTGCCGCGGGCGCGAGTTGCTCCGCTGCCACGGACGCGCTCGAAAGCGGCGGCAGGATTCACAGAAATGGATCAGTCGAGATGCGCGTCGGCGACGGTAGGCGGCGACCTCGATCGAGGCCTGCACTTAGATGCGGCGAAGCGCTAGTCTGCGCTTCGCGCCTGTCTCCGATGCGTTCTCAGTCGATGCGTGTCATGAACGTCTTGAGAATTGATATTTGCCCAAGACGCCCTAAACGATAAGTGCAATTTTTCGAAGCATTGATGTTGAAACGTTATCAATGGCGCACGAGAGGCAGCCGCTATCCGGCATTCCCATGCACTACGAGGAGTACGGCCATACGACGTTTTAGTCGCATCCGACCCTCAACGATTTTCGCAAGATAGTTGCAGATGCATCGAAAACGCGGGAAAGGAACGGGTATTTTTTTTCGTGAGTTTCTAGCGCGCAAAGAAGCTATTACATATTTGCGCCGTGAAGCACATATCGCAATTGTTATACGGAGAAAGTTGCGGTAGTGTGCGTCCTGAAACGCAACCGCGCTCTCTCGCAGAAACGGTGCGCGCGCATAACGATGCTCGAGCCGCCATGATCACCAGTGCACATTCTGGGTGAGCTGCTCACTACTCGATCAATATTTTGGAAGACCGGTCGCCCTGGATGCAACGGCTCAAAATAGCTTTTGAATAAATCGGTACATCATGAATTGGAAAGCCATCCAGCACCTCGAACGATGCCGCGAGGACAGTCGCGCCAGACGTTCGCTTTCTGCCCGACTCGAGACCGCGCTCCGGCGCGCCGGCGTAAGTTCGGCTCGCGTCTCGAAGTGGACTAACTCCCCTGAAATTCACGTCGAGTTTTGGCGCCGGGGAATTACCGCACCGCCGCCCGATGCGCTCAAACGGATCGCCGGTTCGCTCAGTCTGGACTTGCACTGGCTTTGCACTGGACAAACGGGAAATGGCGATGGGCTATCCCCGTCCCGTGAGAATTTCAACGGAACTGAAGGACCAGGAAAATGGCAGAAGGTACTGTGAAGTGGTTCAACGACGCAAAGGGATTCGGCTTCATTACACCGGACGACGCAGGAGATGATCTGTTCGCTCATTTCTCGGAAGTCCGGGTGAATGGGTTCAAGTCTTTGCAAGAAAACCAGCGTGTGAAGTTCGATGTAAAGCAAGGTCCGAAGGGTAAGCAGGCCGCGAACATCGAGCCGATGTAAACCCATCGTGGCTCGTGGTCGCCGGTTTTTTTCGCGAAGGGCGGCCGTGAAGGACGAGCGACCGTGCTCAGTGAGGCAGGAGTGCGGGGCACTCGGTCTCGAACCAGTAATCGACCAGGCGCTGTGCTGCCTGCAGGTCATCCGGGTAGTACGGGTCGTCGTACCAGGGCGACGGGTCGTATCCTGCTTTTCTCAGCGCGGCCAGTTCGCTGTGATGTTCGGCCATGGTCGGCGGCGACTGGCTCCTGAGCGCGGCGAGGTCGCGGCACTCCGTCGGACTGAGATGCGTGCCACCCTGCGGCACGACGCCGCCGACGACACATCCAGCCAGCGCCAACGCCAACGCGGTCAACGCACAGCGGCTTGCGGGGAACCCGTTCATATCGCATCTCCGCGCATCGATGATTCAACGCGACGGCTGATATCGCGCCTTCGAATTCGACATTGCCGGTGGGCTTTTCCCACTCGATACAGCGGTGCGACTGTCGAACCATCGTGAGGCGCGGCCAGCGCTTTCACTGCTTCTCTGTGGGTACCGCTCGCTTTCGGCGCTTCGATGCGCGCTCGGGTCGATGAATGTTTTCGGATCTGGATTGTTGGCATCCGATGAACTCGTGCGTGACCTCTTACCCTAAACGCTGCTGCGTGTTGGTGCGCCATCATTTTGACGAGTGAAGGGCAGCAGCTCGCGCGGACCTTTGATATCGCGGGGCGTCTCGAAGTCGCTTAGCGCCGCACCTCTCATTGCGGAAGGCGTCCCCGGAAAACCGGTGCGAGTACTGTAATCGTGAGTAGCGGCGGAAACCGCATCGCGACGTTGAAACCCGGCGCGACTGCACGCGCGCGCCGCATAGGCGTCGACGGCCGTAATCGCTGCAATGCCGAGCGCAGCCCCCATCGCGCGACCGGCTCGCCTTCTCGCAACGGTCACGGTAGCCAGATCCAGCAGGTCGCCGCACAACCGTGCCAGCAGAAATTTGCCCGGTTTTCGCGCGCACAGCACGCCGACGCCACACGCCAGTTCGCACGCGCCGTAGGAGCGGAGCAGCACAGCCCTCTGCTCGATGCCCGTGGTCCTCGCGGTCGCGCGCGGCGCAAGGACCTCGACAACGCCCAGCGCAATGCTGAACCAGCCGATCGCGCTTACGAGATTCTGGACCTGCGATGATTCCTGCGACTGAGTCTTCATTTCGATAACCTTGGCGAGTTAAGTGACGGAATGCGTGAGGCGGCATGCGGCGCGCGGGCCGATTGTTTCGCTTGCGCAAGGCGCTGCGGAAATAGATCGAGCATGTCCTGTACCCAAGAAAAGCCCGCGTGCCTGAGACACGTGTTCAACCACTGTGCCCAGCGTCTTACGGCATGTCGACGTTCGCGGTCGGCGTGAGCCAGGTGAATTAAGAGCCTTGCCCCTCCAGGGGACAGACCGCGGGGAATTTAAGTGTTTACCTGTCACAGCGACCAGAAACGGTCTGGCATGGAGTGGACGAAGGTTTGATTGGTGCGAATGGGACAACATCGCGCGCCTGCTTTCGCGTCTACCGCAATCTGCGGCGCCTCTCTACCATGGCATCGCATGCTGCTTAAGGCATTTGGCTCTCAGTACCTTTCGTATGCCTGAATAGTGGAGCGATCGACGAGTACTTGATCCCCTGAGACTGCTCCCTTTCCTCAAACCGACTTGCGAGGCCGTTCACATGTGCAACCAACTTCCCCAATACGCAGATCCCGCCGAGCCCGCTTTGCCCCGTTCCGATATGACGCTCGATCTGTCACGCACGGCGCTTGTCGTGATCGATCCGCAGATCGACTTTATGAGTCCCGAAGGACGTAGTTGGGCGGTCGTCGGGGAAAGCGTGACGGAGCAGAAACTGGTGCCTAATCTCGTCCGTCTCTTTGCGGCAGCGAAGCAAGCGGGCATTGCCGTGGCGATTTCGCCCCACTACTACTTCCCGCATGATCACACGTGGCAGGTGCAGGGACCGGCGGAGATGTTCCAGCACGCGGTCGGCATGTTCGACCGTCCGGGCGCGCTGACAGTTGAGAATTTTCGCGGTTCGGGTGCTGACTTCCTGCCCGAATTCAAGCCTTACATCGAAGATGGCAAGACGATCATCTGTTCGACGCACAAACTGTATGGTCCCCAGGCCAACGACCTGACCCTGCAACTGCGCAAACAGCGCGTGGATCAGGTGATTCTCGCGGGGATGGCGGCGAATCTGTGCGTCGAATCGCATTTGCGCGATCTGCTCGAGCAGGGCTTTGAAATTGCGGTGGTGCGCGACGCGGTCGCCGGTCCGAAGTTGCCCGAAGGCGATGGTTATCACGCGGCATTAGTCAATTTCCGCTTTATCGCGAACGCGCTCTGGACCGTAGAGGACACAATCAACCGATTGCTCGGCAGCGCCGACGCATTACGAACGTTGTGATGTTCAGGTGGTTGGCCGATGGTGAGAACCGTCTGCCCACCGTCACGAATGACAGGGTTCTCGCAACTGCACTGCGGACCCGCGGTCAGGAAGCGAATTCCGGGCTGTTATTTCGCCCGTCGAGCTTGTGAAACCACCTGAGAGTCTGACGAATGGGCAGAATACCGCACCGTTACGGGCATTATCTCTATGGCGTTATCCAGTCGGGCATAACCTGTTCGATTGCAGCCGCGATAGCAAGTTTTCCATTCATCAAGGATGGTGCCTTTCTGCAGCACTGGTTCAGATCGTGGGGCGTCGCCTGGCTGACGATGTTGCCTGTGGTCGTCGTTGCCGCGCCATTGATACGACGTCTGGCCGAACGAATGACGAGCCGGCCGTAGACTGCTCTCGGGCAGTTCTCGCACATCACACGCGGTGATCTTTGGAATGGACGGATTGGCTTGCCGCTTTGACGAGCTTATCGGCAGGTGACCCTGGAGTGGCGAGTCGCAACCGATTTATTCGCCGTCGCTCAAAGTCTGCGGAAAACCATTCTCTTCCAGTGTCTGATAGACGTAGCCATCCGCGTAGTCTTCGATAATTTCGAGCGTAGTCAGGCCATGGGAATCAGACGATGCCGTACAACGTGACATTCCATTGACCGACGGCGTGCGTGGATACGCCTTCCGGAATGTTCACGGCCAGATAAGCGGCTGACGGCCGACGAAGCATTGTCATTAAAGATCTCCGATGAGGCCGTGCCGGGCCTACAATCGAGCGCCCGCCATCCGAGAGCGTCTGCCGCCGCGGAAAAACGATCCAAAAGGCTGAATTTCCTGGCCTTGTCTGCCGATAACCGGTGAAGGCACCTCCCGCGTGACGTAGCCGTTAACAACCCGCTGCTCTCATCATCAGCCTCTTACAAGACGTTTACTGTGTTTCCTAACCATGTCAGGCGCGCGGCCATTATCGCGGGTCGCCGTCCTTTCATCGTGGGCGCGCTCGGCACGCTCCTGGCGACAGGCGTTCTGGCCGTGAGCCTGCTCACACTCCTCGCCACACGCGACACGGCGATCCGGCACGCTCACGAGACGTCGAGAAACGTTGCTGCTGTCCTTGCGAGCAACATTGCGAGCACCGTAGGCTCGTCCGATCAATCGTTGCAGACTCTTATAGCGGCGCTTGACAAGCCCGCCGTCCAGCGCATGACGCCAGACATGCGGCACGAACTCCTGTTCAACCGCACTGCCGCCTGGCGTTACGTGACCAGCATGGGCGTGACCGACGAGCGCGGGCAGTTACAGGACGGCTGCTGTTCAAGCACCCATCACTGGGACTTCAGTGACCGCGATTATTTTGTTGTGCATCGTCAGTCGCCGGGCGTCGGCCTGTATGTTTCGAAGGCATATCGTGCCCGGTCGCGCGACGGTGTGGAAGCCATCGCGCTGAGCCGGCGAATCAACAACGCGGACGGATCTTTCAAAGGCGTGGCGCTTGTCGCGATCGACCTGGAATACTTCGCGCACCTTCTCGACGGGCTAGATGTCGGCTCGCACGGCGTCACGGCAATCGTACGGACCGATGGCACGCTTGTCGCAAGGAACCCGTATCTGCCACCCGCCATCGCGCCAAACTTCAGCAGGTCGCCCACCTTTTCCCGCATGGTGAATCAGGAGTCCGGCTTCTATGCAGCGCGCTCGTCGGCCGATGGCGTGCTAAGACTCTACACGTTTCACCGCGTGCCAGGCACGCCGTTGATCGCCGTCGTGGCACCCGCGCTCGACGACGTGCTTGCATCGTGGAGAACGCTGTCGTGGATCGTAGGCATTTCTGCCTCGACTATCA
Source organism: Paraburkholderia bengalensis (assembly GCF_037126505.1). NCBI lineage: Bacteria > Pseudomonadati > Pseudomonadota > Betaproteobacteria > Burkholderiales > Burkholderiaceae > Paraburkholderia > Paraburkholderia bengalensis. The sequence continues at coordinate 87,786 of NZ_JACFYJ010000004.1, read as the reverse complement.
GCTTCGCCTTTTGCGCCGTGGTCTGGCTTCTTGCGTTTGCGCTTCGCGACCGGGCTCTTGCCGAAGACAGGTTGACCGAACTCACGCAAACCGATCCGCTCACCGGTCTGCAGAACCGCCGCGCGCTCGACGAGGTGCTGCGAAACGAATGGGAGAGGTTGCATCGAAACGAAAGTTGCCTGTCGGTGCTGTTCCTCGATGCCGATCATTTCAAGCAATACAACGATAAGCACGGGCATGCAGAAGGCGACAAGGCTTTAAAGCATTTCGCGAAATGCATCACGCAACGCGTTCGCCGTCGTGGCGATTGCGCCGCCCGGTACGGCGGCGAGGAGTTCGTGGTGGTATTGCCTGATACGCCCGCAGCGGAGGCTTCGCTCATCGCCGAAGGCATACGGGAGACGCTGGAAAGATCGTGGCATGGGCAGCACGAAAGCGGACAGGCTGACCTCCATCCCTTCACGGTGAGCATCGGCTGTGCGACAGGCCGACCCGGCCACGGTGCCACTTTGGAAGAACTGACGAGGGCGGCGGACCTTGCGCTCTACGAAGCCAAACGTGCAGGGCGTAATTGCGTCAGATCGGCGGCGACCACAGATGTGCCACGAGCCGACCGTGCGCAGCGCTCGGGTTAGGAAGCCGGCGGGACCTGCGGCTTTCGCGTCGTGCAGATAGTGGCGATATCAAGGTACTCGACTCGCCTGTTGCCCCTCGGGGCAATGGTGACGGCCTATACGGGGCGGCATCCCAGAAGGGGCGCTGACGTTACAGCGCCGAATGCGTCGGCATAACGACGGACACACCGGGCAGTTGCCCCGAAGGGCAGACAGATTGCCGATTGTCCCTATGGTGCCCGATGGTGATCACGTGAAAGATGGCTGGTGTCGACCTCGTCATCAAGGGTGAAGCATGTTAATTAAACATCGCTGGATAGTTGCGCTTGCCATGATCGCCATCGATGCAGCCGTCAGCCTTGCGAGCGCGGGGCCAAATCCCGCGTCCGATGCAACGCGCATGGCCAACCAGGCGGTTGCTGACTACCTGCCATTCTCGAATACGCAAGATTTTGAGGACGTGCGCCGAGGCTTCATCGCGGACCTTCCCAGTTCCGTCATCAAAGGGAGTACTGGCAATACTGTCATCGATCTCTCGCAGTACGACTTTCTCCAGCAAAAGGGTCCGGCGCCCAGCACCGTTAATCCGAGCCTTTGGCGACAATCGCAACTGCTTTCCGTTCGCGGGTTGTTCAAAGTGGTCGACGGCATCTACCAGGTTCGTAACATTGACCTGGCGAACATGACGTTTATCCGGGGGAAGACTGGGTGGGTGGTCATCGACCCGCTAACTTCGACGGAAACCGCCAAGGCTGCGCTCGATCTGATCAACGACAAGGTCGAACGGCTCCCAGTGACAGGTGTCATTTTTACGCACTCACACGTCGATCATTTCGCCGGCATTCGCGCGGTGGTCAGTGAGCAGGATGTGCGGGCAGGAAAGGTAGCTGTGCTCGCACCGGCGGGCTTCATGGAAGAGGCGGTCAGCGAAAACGTCTTCGCCGGCAATGTGATGAGCCGCCGGGCGTCGTACATGTACGGCAACCTGCTGCCAAAGAACCCGGAAGGCACGGTGGGCGGGGGGCTAGGGCTCACCACGGCCGCGGGCACGATCACGCTCTTTGCACCTTCGAAGCTGATCGAAAAGACAGGCGAAAAGGCGACGATTGACGGCATCGATATCGTGTTCCAGATGGCGCCCGGTACTGAAGCGCCTGCTGAGATGCTGTTTTATTTCCCGCAGTTCAAGGCGATCGATCTTGCCGAAGACGCTAATCACACTTTGCACAATATCCTCACGCTGCGCGGCGCGAAGGTGCGCAGCGCGCAAAAGTGGGCGAGCACGCTTAGTGAAACAATCGATCTGTGGGGCAACGATGCGGTCGTGTCATTCGGCAGCCACCATTGGCCACAGTGGGGCAATCAACGTGTCGTCGAGCATCTGGAGAAGCAGCGCGACCTTTATAAGTACATCAACGATCAGGTACTGCGCATGGCCAATCAGGGCCTCACGATGAATGAGATCGCCGAGGAGTTCAAACTGCCCGACAGCCTCGCCAAAGAGTTCTATAACCGTGGCTACTATGGCGATCTCAAGCACAACGTCCGGGCCACCTATCAGCTCTATCTAGGATTCTGGGACGGTAACCCGGCGGACTTCAATCCGTTGCCGCCGACAGAAGAAGCAAAGAAGTACGTCGAGATGGTCGGCGCCAGAAAAATGATCGACACGGCGCGCGCCGCGTACCGCCAGGGTGATTATCGTTGGGCCGCGACCGTCGCGAACAAGGTGGTCTTCGCCGATCCGAAGAACCAGGACGCGCGCAATATCGAAGCGGACGCGCTCGAGCAGATGGGCTATCAGGCGGAATCGGGGCCAGCTCGCAACTTTTATCTATCCGGTGCGCAGGAGCTGCGTAGTGGCGTGCGGAAAGCGGCGACGCCCAACACGAGTTCGCCCGACATCATTCGCGGGATGACGACGGACATGTTCCTGGACTTCCTTGCGATCCACCTCAATGGGCCACGGGCTGGCGACAAGTCGTATGCGTACAATCTGAAATTCCCAGACACAAAGGAGCAGTACGTATTGACGGTGAAAAACGGCGTCATGAACTATCGGAAGAACAGGCAACTCGACAAGCCTGATGGCACCGTCACCTTAAACCGGTCGACACTTGACGACATTGCACTCGGAAAGCTGAAGCTCGGCAATCTGACGGACAGTGGAGATGTGAAGATCGACGGTGACTCCGCAAAGTTCAAGGACATGCTCGGGAATTTCGATAAGTTCGACTTCTGGTTCACTATCGCTGAACCCTGATTCCTGCGTTACAGATCTCGCTGCGTTCGCGCTCCCGAGATTTGATATGTGCCCCGGCACCGCGTTCGATAGTACCGAACGCGATGCCTGAGAACGACCTGACGCATGCGCTGAGGGAAGCCACACAGTGAAACGACTGCCCCCGCCAGAGCGGGCGTGGACAGTAATTCTCCCCGCATGCGTTTCGATGATTGTCCGTACGATCGAGAGGCCGAGGCCCATACCGTGGGGCTTGGTCGTGTAAAAGGAGTCGAAGAGTCTTGATTTCACAACGTCGGGGATGCCGTGGCCACCCGACGGGGCTTGTCGCGATGGCGAGCAGACGCTTCGAAGGGTCGATGTCCTCCATGGCATCCAGAGCGTTCACGCACAGATTGAGAATCACCTGCTGAAGCTGAATTGCATCACCGACAATCATCGGGCAACCTGGGTTGAGATCCGCCTCGATGCCTACACGGCGACGCCTGGCTTCCGTGGCCAGCAGTGCCAAGGTCTCTTCCACCGTGGAATTGAGGTCGAGTGGCGAGCCTGGCGGTGAATTGGTCGAAGGTACTGTTCCCTGCGACGACCACGAGCCGCGTGGCGTGTGGCTGCAACGCTTCAGATAGTCCGATCGTGTTGTCGACATCGAAATGCCACGGAAGAAATGCGAAATCTGGGGAGTCCGCTCGGCCCGGCTCTCGTCGATACTCGTCATTAGAACGGGAGCGCCAGGCCAGATCGCTTCGTGATAACGCTTCGTGAACTCAAGCGCAAAGTCGGCGATGCCAATGACCATGTCGACACGTTTGTGCTCGTATTTTCTCCGCAGTAGCGCGCGGAATTCCGGCATCAGGTTCGCGTCGTCGAACCGCAGTTCGTCGAGGGAATCGGTGTAAAACTCAACGCCGTCTGGCGCAGCTGCCGTCAATGTGCTGCGAAGCGAACGAATTTGAAGCGCAACGGCGGGCTGGGTCGGGTCGGCGCCAGGCAGAATGACGACGCGCCATCGATCGCCGGCTCGAACGCACGTGGAAAGGAGAAGGAGGAAAGCGAACTGACAGAGTCGGCGTCTCAAGCGGGGTCCGCGGCATCCTGATGTCGATCACGAGAGGACTCTGTACGGTTGGCGATTCACAATGCCGGGCGTTGCGTATCCGTCAATGGAAAGGTTAGCAAACAGGTTCCATTTATACAAGCGTTAGCGCATGCGACAAGACACAACAGGGGGTCGCCAGTGAGCGCCAGTGGCTTGTGACAGCCTCGGCGCGAAGCACGATCTGCTCAGAGGCAGCTCTTGTGAATAGGCTCTCAAGCTTGTGCTGGGGGCACATGCCGCATCATATGGGGCTCTCAAGGAGTAACTCATGCCGTCCGAGCACGCGGATGTCCTGTCCCATGTACTCAAGCTGATTCGCCTTCGCGGGGATCACGTTTTTCACGGCGAGCTGGGCAATTCCACCGAGGTGATTTTTCCGCCAGGGCCGGCGACGTTTTTGCATTTGCGCACAGGCGAACTATCCGTGTCTCAACGCAATGGCCCCTCCGTGATGCTGCGCTCGGGCGACTTCGTTCTTTTGCCCCATGCGGATGGACATACGATTCGAACTGAGCCGAGCAGGAAAACACATCAACGCTTTGAGGCGGCGGCGGACTTCACGCCCGGCAAAGGTGCGCAGACGTTCAAATGGGCGGCTGACGACGCCACGGCAGCATCCTTTCTCGCAGGGTCGTTCTTTTTCGATGGGGCGCCGTTACGCTCTTTGCTCACCGGGCTTCCGGGGCTGATTCATCTGACATGCGATAAAGTCAGCGAACCCGCCTGGCTGGCCTCCATCTCGCATTTTCTCGACGTGGAATCGCGTAGCGCCTCTCCGGGCTCATCGCTGATGATCTCGCGGCTTATCGATTTGCTCGTTATTCGCACCTTGCGGATGTGGGTCAACCGGCAAGGCGATCGGGTCGGCTGGTTGTCCGGACTGAGTGACGAACGCGTCGGCCGCGCGTTGAACGCAATGCATCGGGAACCTGACCGTGCATGGACAGTTTCGTCGCTCGCCGAGACGGCGATGATGTCGCGATCGACGTTTTCGGATCGCTTTACGGCGGTGGTGGGTCTTCCGCCGTTGCGTTATCTGACACGGTGGAGATTGACGCTCGCAGCAGACTTGCTACGCGCAGGAACATTGAAGGTGACGGAAGTGGCCCAGCGTGCCGGCTATGGTTCGGAGGCTGCCTTCAGTCGCGCTTTCAAGGAGGAGTTCGGCTATCCACCGCGTGACGCCCATCGAATCGCACAGACAGGGCCTTTTGTTGCGCGAAGTTCGGAATTCCCTTGATAGTGCATCGCGTCAGACCCGAAGCGGGTCGACGTGCTTCGCTTGTCCGGGTGTGTCGATCGTACGATAGGTCATGCAAATCGGACGTCCAGATATGGCCAGTCCCGCATACGTTCTTTAGAGTGGATAGCGAAGGTCCTCCGTATCTGAAATACACGTGCTTACGCAGCGTCGCCGTTGCTAGTGGGCACGAAGGCCGTGCATGCCTCGATGCACTAGCAGTGTCGATAACTTCTCCTGTTTTTCAAAGGCAGAACCAATATGTCCCGTCTTCACATACCCGCCATGATCGCAGATGCGCCCGCTGCGTCCCAGGCCTTGCTGGAAGCGATCAACAGGAAACTGGGTGTTACGCCGAATCTGTTTCGTCTGATGGCCAACAGCCCTGCGGCGCTCGAGGGCTACCTCGGTCTGGCGGGAGCCTTGGCAAAAGGCGCGCTTCCAGCACAAACCGGCGAGCGTATTGCTCTCGCCGTCGCCGAAATCAACAGCTGCGACTATTGCATGTCGGCGCACAGCTATTTGGGAAAGAACGTGGCGAAGCTCGACGAAGCGGAAATGTCTGCCAATCGAAATGGCGGCTCGAATGATCCAAAGGTCGCGCCCGCCGTGCAGTTTGCCGCGAAGGTCGCAAACGAGCGTGGCCGCGTCTCCGACGAAGATTTGAGCGTCATCAAGGAAGCTGGCTACACCGATGCGCAGATCGTCGAGATCGTCGCACACGTCGCACTTAACGTCTTGACGAACTACGCCAACGTCGTTGCAAACACCGCAATTGACTTTCCCGTGGTGCGTACCCGTCAGCATAAGAACGGGACTCGCACACTTCTCGATACGTGATGCATTGGATGCTTGAACTCATTGCGTTGCGCTAAGTCCAGGCCAATCTATTTCTATTCACCTAACGTTAATCCCGAACATGAACGTATTTGACCGGCTCGCGAAAGCGGGCCTGACGTTGCCGCCGCCCATCAACCCGCTTGGTTCCTATCGAACGGTTTCCGTTTCGGGAAATCAACTGTACGTATCCGGGCTCGGCCCCTTCGAAGATGGCAAGCCAATCGTCGGAATGGTGGGGCGCGATATTTCACTGGAAAAAGCGCAAGACGCGGCGCGCCTAACGATGCTCATGATCTTGGCCTGTGTCGATCAGGCATGTGGACTCGATAACGTCGAAAGATGCAGCCGGCTAACAGTCTACGTGCGTGCAGAACCGTCGTTCACCCAGCATCCGCAAGTGGCCAATGGCGCCAGTGACCTCTTGCTGACGCTGTTTGGGCAGGACAATCTGCCGGCTCGAAGCGCACTGGGCGTGCATTCGTTGCCGATGGGCATTCCGGTTGAGATTGACAGCATTTTTGAGTTGAAGAGGTGACCCATCTATTTCTCCGCCGGAATCTGATCATGCGTCAAATGATATTGACCGTTGTCGTCGGAGATCATCCTGCCCGTACCGCCGGTGCCTGAGCCAAAAGCCAAGTACCTCGACAGCGTGGCAATAGTGTCTACATCCCTTGCTGCAGACACGTCATCAAAGTTCGCGCGCGATCAGCAACGCCTCATCGACATCGCAACGAGTGACGCGAACAAGATGCCCAGTGCGGCGGCATATTCACCTACCGCGCGTTTGTGCGGCGGCTTTACAACTGGCCGCCGCTTCTCCACTTCATTGCGGATTCACGTCCGGCGGACCGCGACCCGTGTTGCATGCGTCACGTCCTCTCACACGTCTTAGCCACTCTTCGCTACGAGTCGCTTCCTGCTCGGCGCCATCGTTTCCGCTCAAGAAATATTCGGCTCGATTGTTAAATTCAGATCGACCTGCATCGGCCGTAAACGATGTACTGATGCGACCAACGATTCCGCCAACAAGAGTTATACGAAACATGCGACTTACCTTCGCTCATAAGCTGTGGCTGCCTCTAATTTTGAGTTCTTCTATGTCTTGCCGGAATCTCGATCTACGATGCTTTTCAGACGAGGGATGTTCGCCTTCAGGAGCGTAAGACCGACCTGATTCACGCTTCGGAGATCGCGTTGAATGTCGTCAAGATTTATGGCGATCAGGTCGCCGCTGGCTCATTGTCAGAGGCCGACGCTCGCAGGCAGGCAATGGCTGGCATCAGTAGTGTGCGGTACGGTGAAGGCGGCTATTTTGCGATTCTCGACTCGAGGAAGATGCTGATGGTGCCGATCAATCCCGTACTCAACGGCAAGGATATCGGCGAAATCAGGGACCCGAACGGTGTCCATATCGCTAAGGACGCGGTCGCGGTCGTCCAGCGCGACGGCAAAGGTTTTACCTCGTACTCGTTTCCGAGGCCGGGTGCGACCGAACCTTCTCCGAAGATCTCATACAACATCGGATATCAGCCGTGGGGCTGGGTGTTGACGACGGGCGTCTATGTCGACGACATTGACGCGCAATTCCACTCGACGCTGTATCGAAGCCTCGGCATTCTGCTGGCAATGGCCGGGGCGTTATCGCTTGTTGTCGTATTGATCAATCGAGGCATTCTGCGTCTGCTTGGCGGCGAACCTGCCTATGCCGCCGAAATTGCGGACCAGATTGCCAGCAACGCGTCGCGAAGGCGGCGGTGCCGTCCGAAAGCTCGGTGCGACCGTCTCGCTCGACGATTTCAGCACCGGCTATTCGAGCCTCTCGTACCTGACAAAGTTGCCCGTCGACCGCATCAAGATTGATAAATCGTTTGTGCAGCAGCTCACCGTGGATGAAAGCCGTCGGCAGGCTCGCGCGATGATTGAAGCGATGGTGGCGCTCGCTCGCGCACTTGGTATGAAAACGATTGCGGAAGGCGTGGAGAATGAGGCGCAGCTCGCCTTCGTCAGGAAGCTTGGGTGCGATGCCGCGCAAGGATACTTCATCGGCAGGCCAGTACCCGCTGCCGGCATCCAACCTCACGCAAAGATGCACTTGGCTGCAAGGGACACGACGCGTCGTCGGCGATAGCAAGCGACTGGATCGGACCAATGACGCGATTCGTGCCGTTGTGTATTAGAAGCGGAGATCGTCACGTCCATCACGCAGATCGAAAATCGTCGCATCGCGACATTCAGCTCGACGTCACTGATCTTTAGGCTGGCGAGGGATTCAGGCTCTCCAGCGCCTTCCTCAGGCGTTCCTCCTGATCGTTCGTGAGAGACGTCTTCAATACCTTTCCGCCGAAAGGCTTCAGTTCTGGCAGGACCTTGTCGAAATTCACGCGGCGCACGAGGATGAAGAGCGCCGACGAACCCGGCTCAATGCTCTGGCCCGTCGAACGCATGAAATCGTCATCGATTCCATAGTCCGATAGCGCGCCCGACAATGCGCCCGTGCCAGCACCAATGGCCATGCCTGTCGCCAGTCCGACGAGGGGATTGAGCAACATCAGTCCAACCAGCGCACCGAATGCACCACCCCAGGCCGCGCCACTGACCGCGCCGATCTTGACGAGATCGACGGCTTGCTTGAGGTGTATCTTGCCGTTCGCGCTACGGACCACGATGCAGGCATCCTCGAGGTCAATCAGATGTTCCTTTTGCATCTGCTGGAGTTTGGTCAACACCTGGTCGGCAGTCTCTTCGCCTTTGAAGCTTACAACGACTAGATCGCTCATCGATTTGCTCCTTTTCTCAGGGAAATAAGCCGCGGCTCTTCCGCGGGAACATGATCGGATTCATGTTCAGCGCCGCGTACAAACCGGTCGTTGAAAATCTGACCGGGCCACTGACGCGACCACGATGACATCAACACTAGGTTCTTGCGGCTTGCACTTCTTCCTCTTTCCTGCAGGACGTGTCGGATCTCTGCCCTTCGAAGTGGCGCCTTGCTTGTCGAGGATGTGTCGAAGAAGAATAGGGGTGCCGTTTTGCCACCCGGCGTGCACCGGATGAGGCAATTGACTGATTGCGCCTTTACAATGCGCGTCGGTACGCGACCTGGTCGGTCGCGTGACATTCGGGAAGGACGGTTCGCGGCTTCACTCCCACTCTCCCCCAAAATGACTAGCTACCGCCGTTTCGATGGGCAAGCCGGAATGCGCGAGGCGTCACACCGGTATATCGATGAAACACGTCGGTGAAATGCTGCTGCGTCTGGAACCCCGCGCGCGCGCTCACCTCAACCAGGGGAAACGTCTGCTCGCACAGCAACGTCCTGGCAAACTTTACTCGTTCGAGTGTCACGTACAGATGGGGCGAGCTACCTGTCGTTGCTTTGAAAACGCGCGCGAAATTCGAAGCACTCATGTGCACCAGCACTGCGAGTTGCTCGACCAGAATGGTTTCGGCGATGTGCTCGTGAACGAAGACGTGAATGCGCGTCAGCATTTGACGCGTAAGTGGTGTGTCCGGCTCTGCCGCGCCAGCACCGCGCCCGTAGCGCAGGGCGATGTGCACCGAGATGACATCGGCAAAAGCGTCGGCGCAGGCAGCGTCGACGAGATCCGCGTTATGCAAAGCACCCAATGTATCCACGGCCTCGCGCAGGAACGGGTCCCAGGACGCAGACCATTTCGGCACGTCGCAATATGCCTCTTGCGAGACTTGCCCGAGGACGCCTGATGCAAGTGTGATAACCCATCCGTTGGGATCGCTGTCACCGATCGTGCCCAACGTTGCCCTGGCCGGAATAACTGCGGTAAATGGTGCGCCTATCTTGATGGAGCGACTCATTCCGAGGTCGTCGCAGCCTGTGGCATGCACGACGGTGGAACCTGTCGGTACAACAAGCCGAAATCCCGGCATCAAAGTCAGTCGCCCGTCGGTAATAGCGACATTCATCGGTTGGCAGCGCAATCCGTGAGCCGAGGTCGATCTTGTAGCCTGATTGGTCATGAGCAGGGCTCTGGTTGCTGCCTCGTCCTCAGCGAAAGCTTAGGCCCAAAACCAAAGCTGCTTAAGACGGATTCGTCATATGGGCAGGAGCGGCCCCACATCATTTGTGGGTCGCTGCTGAGCGATTTCGATGCGCAACGCGAACCACGCCCTATCGGCTTTGGCGCATTCAAACCTGCACGTCCTTTCAGAATGCATTCGACGTGCTGGCGCTCTCACACCGGAGAGCATGCAGCAAACGACGTGACTGCACTCGGTGAAGAAGTTCATGTTGGGACGCCTTGGGGCGAATCAGCCTCCTCACGAATGAACGCAGAATCGCGCAACACACGGCAGAAACGCGAAAGAATCGCCGATGCGTGAGGCCTAGACTGAACTTCATCATCGCCTGACGTATAGACGGAGTCCTCATGGATGAACTACTTGGGCGCGCTTGGTGGATGCTCATTCTGCGCGGCACCGTAGCGCTGCTGTTCGGCACACTGGCGTTATTCTGGCCCGGTCTTACTCTTCTCCTGCTCATCACCTTCTTTAGCGCTTACGCAATCGCCAGCGGCCTTGTCGCCATTGTCGCCGCCGTCCGCTACCGCGCGACACATGGCGGCTGGTGGGTGCCCTTGCTGCTCGGCATCTGCAGTGTCGCCGCCGGCGTAATAGCCGCGTTGGTGCCGGGCATTACCGCGCTCGTGCTGGTCGCCGTAATCGGCGCAAACGCGATTGTCACCGGCGTATTCGATCTGATCGCAGCAACGCGGCTGCACCGGCGCGTGCGCAATGCGTGGATGCTGGTGGTGACAGGCGTGTTGTCGGTGCTTTTCGGCATCTTCGTGTTGGTCTTTCCGGGCGCCGGCGCACTGGCGCTCGTCTGGCTGATCGGCGTGTATGCGTTGTTTACGGGCGCGTTGCTGCTCGTACTTGGCATCACTGCGCGTGCCTGGCACCACGACGGTCTGACCGGCGAGCCACACGCACCGTTGCATCCGTGAACGCATCGGTCACGGGCATTCGTGTGTCAGACCGTCAAACCTGCGAGCGATGCCGCGCGGGCCGCGCGTTGGCATCAGGAGACCGAATGGACCTCCCGTCATCGCCCGTGGTCCAGCCTCGAACCGTGGCACTGGCGAACCTCACGTAAGGAGAATCGTATGGCTCTGGATCTCGACAAATGGAATCCGTTCCGGTTTTTACGTTCACACGTGCAAAAAGGCGCATCCGACCACGCGGGTGCGCCGCGCACCGGTCAGCAAAGCACCCGGCAGGACGCGCAACAGACTGGCACGCAAACGGGTAACGTGACGCCGATGAACGCGGGTGCCGCGTCGGCATCGCTCGCGACTCCCAACTGGCCGCTGCCCGATCCGATTCATCTTTTCGCCGAATTGATCCGCGATCCGTTCGGAGGGCGCGGACCGCTCGGAAGCTGGTTCGGCGACTTCAGCGCGAGCGAGTTTCAACCGCGAATCGACGTCACCGATGAAGGCGACGCACTGCGTATCGTCGCTGAATTGCCGGGCATGACGCGCGACGACGTCGAACTCGAAGTCGTAGACGACATGCTGATCGTGAGCGGCGACAAGCGCTTCGAATCGTCTAGCGAAGAGCAGGGATGCTATCGGGTCGAGCGGTCGTTCGGACATTTTCAGCGCGCGGTCCCGCTGCCCGCGGGCGTCGATCTCGACCGGGCAGAGGCCCGATTTGAAAACGGCGTGCTGACGCTGCGCGTCCCCAAAGCGGCCGGAGAACCGGCAGCGAAGCGGCGCATCGAGATCAAGTGACACCATGCGTCAGCGATGGAACTGGTCAGTTTGCGGGCGCTGACGGCCGCGCCCGGACTTACATTCGAAGAACCCGGACGGCAACGGCTGGAGCCTCATATCGAGCACTCGAGCATCCCGAGCATATCAATCGGAGCGAGCACGCTGCACTACCTGCTGCGGTTGGCACTGCGCGATGAATCGATGTGCCGGCCAACGCGACAAAGGACGATGGGATTCGCGTGAATCGTTTCGAATGCAGCGCGAACCCAGCACGCAAACCAGGCGGAATTAGCAGCGAAACAGATATTTTCCACCCACCCACCAACCACCGCCCGCGCGGGAAGCGATGTCCGCACGGACGAAAAGGAGATCATCATGGCCGAGTGTAGCGTTTGTGGAAGACCCGCAACCTCGCAGATCACGATCACCGAAAACGGTCAACGCCGCCAGCTGATGCTGTGCGATGAGCACTACATGGAGTTCATGGCGCGCAATCAGCGCCACCTTTCGCCGCTCGAGTCCCTCTTTCATGGCGGACTGTTCGACAGTCTGTTCGACGACATGTGGCCGCAGAGAGAAAGCGGCCGCGGTACCCGGTTCATCGGACCCTCGAGCGGACAATCCGGCGGCGCGGATCAGGGTACCGCCGCCGGCAGCGGGCAAATGCGCGAGTCAGCGGGCGCACAACAAGGCGGCCGCACACGCCGGCATCGCCGGGCGCGTGAAGCGGTGGACCTGCAGACGTACCTGAGCCAGAGCGGTCTGGATCGCCTGCAAGCCGCAGCGCAAGCCGCGGTCGAATATGGCAAGAACGAAGTCGATACAGAACACCTGTTGCTGGCGCTTGCCGATAACAATGTGGTGCAGGAGATCCTGCGCGAATTCAAGCTTGATCCCGAAGAGATCAAGAAGACCATCGACCAGACCGCGCCGCGCGGCACCCGCAAGGAGCCGGGCGACAACGAGCAGATCGGCGTGTCGCCGCGCGCCAAGAGTGCGCTGGAAAATGCGTTGAGGTCGTCGCTGGAACTGGGTCACAGCTATGTCGGACCAGAGCACATTCTGATTGGACTCGTCGAGGAAGAAGACGGCTTTGCAGGTGAATTGCTGCGCAAGCTCGGGCTGTCGCCACAATCGATGCGGCAAAAAGCAGTCAAGGTGGTCGGCAAGGGTGCCGAAGACGGCAAGATGGAAGACCGCTCCACCACGCCCACGCTCGACAAGTACGCGCGCGATCTCAGCGCGCTTGCGCGTCAAGGCAAGCTCGATCCCGTGATCGGCCGTGACAAGGAAATCGAAACTACCATTGAAGTGCTCGCGCGGCGGCGCAAGAACAATCCGGTGCTGATCGGCGAACCCGGTGTGGGTAAGACCGCGATCGTAGAAGGTCTGGCGCAACGCATTGCTCAGGACCAGGTGCCGGAAGTGCTGCGCGGCAAGCGTGTGGTCGAACTGAATATCAATAGCGTCGTGGCTGGCGCGAAGTATCGCGGCGAGTTCGAGGAGCGCGTCAAGCAGGTACTGGATGAGATCATCGAGAACCAGGACCGTCTGGTTGTATTTATCGACGAACTGCATACGATTGTCGGAGCCGGTCAGGGCGGCGGCGAAGGCGGCCTCGATATCGGCAATGTTTTCAAGCCAGCGCTCGCTCGCGGTGAGTTGCACCTCGTGGGCGCGACCACATTGAACGAATACCAGAAGTACATAGAAAAGGACTCGGCCTTGGAACGGCGCTTTCAGCCCGTGATGGTGCCAGAGCCCAGCGTCGAGGAAACGATCGAGATCCTGCGTGGTCTGCGTGACCGGCTCGAAGCACATCACAAGGTGAAAATTACCGAAGAGGCGATTGCTGCAGCGGCAAGGCTCTCGGACCGCTACATCGCCGCACGCTTTCTGCCGGACAAGGCAATCGACTTGCTCGATCAGGCCGCCGCCCGCGTGCGCATTTCGTCGAATTCGCGTCCGCAGCCATTGCACGATATCGAGGCGAGCATCCGCCGCATCAAGCAGGAACAGGCCGCGGCCAGCGTTGCAAAGCAATTCGATAAGGCGAAGGAGCTGGAAGAACAGCTCCTCGCGGAACAGAAGCGCCTGCATGAAGCCACCGAAACATGGAAGAAGGAGCGCGGCACCAGTTCGCAGGAAGTGACGGCGGAAGACATTGCGCAGATCGTTTCGTCGCTCACGGGCGTACCGGTATCGGAACTCACGGCCGAGGACCGTGAGAAGCTGTTGCGACTGGAAGATCATCTGAAGGAACGCGTAGTCGGGCAGGATGAAGCCGTCTCAGCGGTGGCCAAGGCGGTGCGGCTTTCGCGCGCCGGTTTGACAGAGGGCGGCAAGCCGACTGCAAGCTTCCTCTTCCTTGGGCCTACGGGCGTGGGTAAAACCGAACTCGCGAAGGCGCTAGCCGCATCGGTGTTCGGCGACGAGAACGCGCTGGTGCGCATCGACATGAGCGAATATTCCGAGCGTCACACGGTGGCGCGGCTGGTTGGCGCGCCGCCCGGATACGTCGGCTACGAGGAAGGCGGGCAACTCACCGAGCGCGTGCGGCGCAGGCCATATTGCGTTGTGTTGCTCGATGAAATCGAAAAGGCGAACTCGGAGGTGCACAACCTCCTGCTGCAACTGTTCGACGAAGGGCGGCTCACCGACGGCAAGGGACGTCTGGTGGATTTCACCAACACGATCATCATCGCGACCAGCAATATCGGCTCGCAACTGATCCAGGACAACATGAAGGCCGACTCGAAGCAACTCGACTACCCTGAACTGCGCGACCGGTTGATGGAAATGCTGCGGCATCATTTCAGGCCCGAGTTCTTGAACCGCGTCGATGAGGTCGTCGTATTCCATGCGCTCGGCAAAGAGCAGATTCGCCGTATCGTCGACCTGCAACTTGCTCGCGTACGGCGTACGGCGCTCGCCCAAAACATCGATCTGTCGTTCGACGACGCGTTGCGCGATCATCTTGCGCAAATCGGCTATGACCCCGAGTTCGGCGCGCGGATGCTCAAACGCAAGATCCGTCTTGAAGTGGAATCGCAACTCGCCGACGCGCTGCTGCGAGGCGACGTGCGCGATGGCGACAAGGTCACTCTGACGTACGACTCGGGTTCACGCTCTGTGCGTGTGCAGAAAGGCGCCTCGCCCGCAGAAGCGCGCAGCGACGCGTCAGAGCAGGCAGCACCGGCACATGCATGACCTGGCGTGATTGAGAATGCGACGCCGCCCGCCCGTGCGGGGGCGTCGTCCTCACGATTCGAGTTCGCCTGCCACGACCTCGTCGCGATAGCACCAGATCCACGTTTCGCCGGGTTCGATTGAACGTACGAGCGGATGACCGGTCGCGTGAAAATGCCTGCTTGCATGCCGGTTGGGCGACGAATCGCAGCAGCCGACGTGTCCGCAAGACAGGCAAAGCCGCAAATGTACCCACGGCTGGTTGAGCTTCACGCACTCCTCGCAATAGTCGATGGACGTGTGGAGAATGCGGGCTTCGCCCAGATGCGTGCAACCGGAGGTCATGATCGTGCTCCTCGGACAGGTATGCGCAGACGCGCGGGATCAAGGTTGCGCTCGTGCTCAACTGCTATTCAGGTAGCGATGCACCAGTGCCACGGCCATTGCCCCCTCGCCGACTGCCGACGCCACGCGCTTGATCGATGCATGACGGACGTCGCCCGCCGCGAATACGCCGGGCATACTCGTTTCCAGATGAAGCGGCGCGCGTTCGAGAGGCCAATTCAGGTTCGCCCGATATTCCTGCAGGTCGGGACCGGTTACGAGGTAGCCGGCTTCATCGCGAACGATGCCGACCTCCTGCGCCCATTGCGTCTGCGGCACGCCGCCAATGCAGACGAATAGCCAATTCGTTCTCACCGTGCGGGCTTGGGCGGTTCGGACATCGGTCAGCGTGATCTCCTGCAACGCGTCGCCGCCAGCGAGCGCAGTCACTTCGGTGCACGTGCACACTTCAATGTTCGACGCCGATGTGATGCGATCCACCAGGTAGTGTGACAACGTGTTCTTGAGCGATGCGTCGCGCACGAGCATATAGACGCGGTTGGCAGACTGCGAAAAGTGCATGGCGGCCTGTCCCGCTGAATTGCCGCCGCCCACGACATATACGTCTTCGCCATGGATCAGCGCAGCCTCACTGGCGCCAGCGCCGTAATAAAGGCCAGCGCCGAGAAAGCGCTCTTCACCTGCCAGGCCTAGCGTGCGATATGCCACGCCCGTCGCGCAGATACACGTACGCGCTGTAATACGCGTGCCGTCTTCCAGATACACGATGCCCTGGCCCGGCGGGAACTCCGCGTGCACGCCGGCGCGCGCCAACAGGATTTCGGCGCCGAACTTGACGGCCTGTTCGTGTGCCCGTTCAGCGAGCTGCGCGCCGCTCACGCCTTGTGGGAAGCCGAGATAGTTCTCGATCTTCGAACTGCTGCCTGCCTGGCCGCCCAATGCCCAGCGCTCCACCAGGACGGTATGCAGTCCTTCCGATGCACCGTACACCGCGGCGCTCAATCCCGCCGGTCCTGCGCCGTAGATCGCGAGATCGTAAGCTTCACGGGATGGACTCGAAAACCAGCCGAGCTTCTCGGTGATTTGCCGGATGGTCGGACATTCGAGCCGCGTTCCGTCGTGGAAAACGCACACGGGCAGGCGCGAGTCGGAAAGATGCTGCACGTGCGCCAATTCCTCCGCTTCCTTATCGCTGCCCAGTTCGATCCATTCGAATGGTATGTCGGAGCGATGCAGGAAGTCGCGTATCGCGTAGCCATGTGCGCTGCGCATGCGTCCATAGATCCTGACCATGAATATGCTATCCACCTTTGAGGACGTCACGACCTTGTTTGTTTGTCTCGCGCTTCACGCGCGGGCGGCCGCTCCAAAATAATGGCGGCACGTATTCCTGCACCGTAAGTGAATTGGAATTTGGCGTCTTTCGAGAAACTGCCGGTTTTTGCTGGTTTTCGCTGATGGGTTGCATCACATCGGGTTGTGTGACTCTTCCAGCTTGTGATCGACAAAACGCGTGCCCCATTCGATGCCGTCGCGGACTGCCTCGTCCTGCGTAAGCCATTCCGGCTGAACCGTCTCCGGACGGAATTCGACGACGGGGCTATCGGCACGGCGCACACTCACCTTCGCCTGCCACGCGCCATATGCATTCTGCTCCGGCTGTACCGCGATCTCGTAGCCTCGATGCTCAAACACGTGCGTGCCCATGAGTGGCTCCCGTTTCGTATCGACGCGTCAATCTGGCAGCACGAACTCGGTGCGCATGTCTTCGATCACCTTGTGAACATGATGTGCGCAATCCGCGCCGAGATCGTTGAGCGGCACCAAGTTCCAGTTGCGCCCGGATGCGTCGGGCGGGTGCCGCTCCGGTAGCGGGATGCGTACCCGCAAAGCGCCCGGCACATCAGCGGCGATTCTTGCTACGCGATTCTGCAGTTCGTCGCGAATCTGCTCAGCGGTTCGAACAGTCTTCGGCATCGGTTTGCCTCCCTCGATCGTACGTCCCAATCGTGACTGAATAGCGCATACCTGCATCCTGCGTGAGCATGCACCGACGATGCTTTAAGTCTAGTCGCTAATCCGGGGATGTACGGATTAGCGCTCCGTGATGTGGACTGCATCGTGGGAAATCGCGTGCGGTCTTGTCCGGGAATTCATGCGTAAAGCAGGATTAGCAACATGAGAGCAATTCGAAAGAACCGCTCATATCGTTGCATCATCGTGACGCAAGGAAGTCGAAGTAATCCATCCGCAATCTGTGCGTCGAAGGGCGATCACGGCCTCAGCGATACCCTGTTGCATCGCTACAGAGTCTGGCGGCCCCGGGTAGCGATGCCGATGATCGCCTGCTACGGATATCGTTTGACGTGACTAATGCCGCTGAGTTGGAGAGCGCTGTCGAAGCGGCGCATCGGAATTCGGAGTCGTCGACGTGCTCGTGAACAATGCGATGTTCGTTCAAGCGCCTCTATCGGCACCGTCATCTCGCGTCCGCCCGAGTTTCCGGGCAAAGCGTCCAGGCATGCGTCATTTGCCTGCCGGCGCGATATCGGCCGATTCGACGTTGTTGCGCGGCGCGACTCGCCATACCGCGTTACCGACGTCGTCAGCCACGAGCAAGGCCCCGTGCGCGTCCAGCGCCACGCCAACAGGTCGACCGACGGCGTGGCCGTCTGCCGTCAGAAAGCCGCTCAGGAAATCCTCCGGTACGCCAGCGGGTTTTCCATTCGCAAATGGCACGAACACCACTTTGTAGCCGGTACGGGGTTTCCGGTTCCATGATCCATGCTGGCCGATAAATGCGCCTCCGCGATAACGAGGCGGGAACAGCGTGCGATCGTAAAACACCAGACCTAGCGAAGCCGTATGATTGCCGAGCGCATAGTCAGGCGCAATGGCCTTTGCGACCCTATCCGGGCGTTGCGGTTTGACGCGGGTGTCGATGTGCTGGCCGTAATAGCTGTATGGAAAGCCGTAGAACGCCCCGTCTTTTACTGCTGTCATGTAGTCGGGAACGAGGTTGTTACCGAGATCGTCGCGTTCGTTGACTGCTGTCCACAATGCGCCGCTATCCGGTTGCCACGAGAGGCCATTGGGGTTGCGCAGACCTGTCGCGTAGGTCCGCAAGCGTCCATTGTCCACGTCGAACTCGAGGATTCGCGCTCGGCCTTCTTCGGCGTCGATTCCATTTTCCGCGGCGTTGCTGTTCGATCCCACCGTGATGTACAGATGCTTGCCGGAGCGATCGGCGACGATATTCTTGGTCCAGTGATGATTGATCGGCCCGGCAGGCAAATCGGCAACCTTGACGCCTGGGCTTGTAATCTCGGTTGCGCCTGTCACATAGTCGAAACGCAGCAGAGCGTCCGTATCGGCAACATAGAGTTGATTGCCAATGAGCGCCATTCCGAACGGCGAGTGCAGGTGGCGCAGAAACACCGTCTGCATCCTCGCGACGCCGCTGCCGTCCGCGTCGCGCAACAGCACGATGCGATCGGGGCTCGGCACACCGGCGCCTGCGCGCTTCATGACCTGTTTTCTGACCCAGCCGAACAGACCACTGCCTTCATCGTGTTCGCTTGGCGCGTCGCTTTCCGCTGCCAGTACATCGCCATTGGGCAGCGTATAAAGCCAGCGCGGGTGCGCGAGGCCACCGGCAAACTCGGTAACGGCAAAGCCGGCCGGAGCGGTGGGCATAAAACCGTCGGGGCGGCGCTGAACGGGCGCGATGTTGACCATCGGAATCAACGACGATTCCGGAGCCGGCAAGGCGGGCGACGTGCCGAAGCCCGCATCGCTCGAACCTGATGGTCCGATCGCGCAGGCGGCCAGCGGCAAAACCATTAAGACGGCCAGACGGTTTAGCAGGCGCATGTGAGTGCCGAGCGATGAGCGTTGATTGCCGATGCATGGGAGATAGCAAGAACCCGGCCCGTGGCGCGGTCGGCTTCAAGCGGTGCAAGAGATGCGGGCGCCCGAATCCCCATCCGACAACATGCAAAACACACGCATATTTACCGAGTACTGCTGACCGGCCGGACGGTTCCTCCCATGGCCCCGAAATCTGAAATCGAGCAAAATCGTGTCCAGAGATCGGGACAGGGGAGTCAACGTGGATCTCAGCGGGTATGAGCTGCAGTCACTACGCGAAGATGCCGATTCGTCGCTGTATCGTGCGCGACGGCGGGGCGACGCTGCCTCGGTGCTGGCGCTGATCGCCACGCGAGCCTCGTCCCGCCTCGTCGCTCGCCTCGAACACGAGCACGCGCTTGCATCGACGCTCGATCCCGCGTGGGCCGCGCGCCCGCTCGCACTCGATCTGCGCAACGAGTCAGCCACGCTGATTCTCGCCGATGCCGGCGGCACGCCGCTGCATCGCAAGCTGGGCCGCCCGCTCGAACTGGGACGTTTTCTGCGCATTGCGGTCGGTCTTGCAAGCGCGGTTCGGCACGTACATCAAAGCGGTCTCGTGCACAAGGACATCAAACCGGCGAACGTGCTCGTCGATGGCAACGACCAGGTGCGGCTCACCGGCTTCGGTATCGCGTCGCTTCTTCCGCTCGAGCATCAGCCGCCGACGCCGCCTGAAGTCGTCGCGGGCACCTTCGCTTACATGGCGCCCGAGCAGACGGGCCGGATGAACCGCTCGATCGACACGCGCAGCGACCTCTATTCACTGGGCGTCACGCTCTACGAAATGCTCACTGGGACGCTACCGTTCATGGCCTCGGACCCGATGGAATGGATTCACTGTCATATCGCGCGCATGCCGCCGCCGCCCCGCGAGCGCGTCCGCGCTGTGCCTGAGCCCGTCGAACGCCTGATCCTCAAGCTGATGGCGAAGACGGCGGAGGAGCGCTATCAGACGGCGGCGGGCGTCGAAGCCGATCTGCGCTCGTGTCTGGCGGCGTGGACCGTGCATCGGCGTATCGAGCCGTTCGAGCTGGGCGCACACGATGTATCCGACCGGCTGCTCATCCCCGAAAAGCTGTATGGGCGCGAGGCGCAGATCGAAAGCCTGGTTGCCGCGTTCGACCGCATCGTGGCGGGCGGCACGACGGAACTCGTGCTGATCGCGGGCTACGCGGGCATCGGCAAATCGTCGGTCGTCAACGAGTTGCACAAGGTGCTGGTGCCGCCGCGCGGGCTCTTTGCGGCAGGCAAGTTCGACCAGTACAAGCGCGACATTCCGTATGTCACGTTCGCGCAGGCATTCCAGTGGCTCGTGCGCGACCTGCTGAGCAAGAGCGACGACGAAGTCGAGCCGTGGCGCCGCGCGCTCGTCGAAGCGCTCGCACCGAATGGTCAGATCATCGTCAATCTGATTCCCGAGCTTGCGCTCATCATCGGCGAACAGCCGCCTGTGCCCAACCTGCCGCCGAAAGATGCGCAGAACCTGTTCCATTTCGTGTTCCGCCGCTTTCTCGGCGTGTTCGCGCGGCCCGAGCATCCGCTCGCGCTCTTCATCGATGATCTGCAATGGCTCGACACGGCCACGCTCGAACTGCTCGAACATCTCGTCACGCATCCCGACGTGCGGCACGTGCTGCTGGTGGGCGCTTACCGTGACAACGAGGTCGGCGCATCGCATCCGCTCACGCACACGCTCGAATCGATTCGCGACGCACAAGGCAAAGTGCAGCAATTCACGCTCGCGCCGCTGTTGCCCGAAAGCGTGACGCAACTCGTGGCCGATTCGCTTCACTGCGACAGCGCAACTGCTTCGCCGCTCGCGCAGCTCGTGCACGAGAAGACGGGCGGCAATCCATTTTTCACGATCCAGTTTCTGACCACTTTGCACGATGAAGAACTGCTCCGCTTCGATCACGGCAGCGCGGCGTGGCGTTGGGACCTGCCTCGTATTCGCGCGAAGGGCTTCACGGACAACGTCGCCGATCTGATGGCGGCAAAGCTGGGCCGGCTGCCGGTGCCGACGCGCGAGGCGTTGGGGCAGCTCGCGTGTCTGGGCAACGTCGCCGATGTCACGGCGCTGACGTGGGTGCAGGACGGCACGGAAGAAACGACGAACGCAAGCCTGTGGGAAGCCGTGCGTGCCGGGCTGGTGTTTCGCGTGGGGCACACCTATGTGTTCGCGCACGACCGCGTGCAGGAAGCCGCGTATGCATTGATACCGCGCGGCGAACGCGCGGCCGCGCATCTGCGGATCGGGCGCGCGCTCGCCTCGCGAATGGCGCCCGAGGCACGCGAAGAGATGATCTTCGACATCGTCAATCATCTCAATCGCGGCGCCGCATTGATCACGAGCGCGGCGGAGCGCGCGCAGACCGTGGCGCTGAATCTCATCGCGGGCAAGCGCGCAATGAATTCAACGGCCTACGCTTCGGCGCGCAGCTATCTCGAGCAGGCAGTCGCGCTGCTGCCCGCCGACGCGTGGACACAATCATATGAAAGCACGCTGGAGCTGTATCTTGCGTTTTCGGAGTGCGAGTATCTGGTCGGCGATTTCGCGAAGGCCGATATGCTGGCCGACATGATTCTCGACAAGGCGCGCTCCAATCTCGACCGCTCCAGGGTGTTCAGTTTGCGCATGGAGTTGTACCAGCTCGCGGGGAAATACGACGAGAGCTTTGGGGTTGCGCTCGCCGCGTTGCGCGACTTCGGCATCGTGTTTCCCGATAACGATCAGGGCGTTCAGATGGCTGTCGCCAACGCGTTGAGGGAGATTCCCGTCAATCAGGCCGGGCGCCCCATACACGCGCTGGTCGACGCGCCTGTCGCCGACGACCCGGCGAATCGCGCGATCATCAACCTGCTGGTCGAAGCGATGCCTTGTGCGTTCGCGGCGCGTCCCGTGTTTTATCCGCTGTTCACGCTGACGGCTGTCAATCTTTCGCTGCTGTACGGCAATACGGATTACTCGAGTTTCGCGTACGGCAATTTCGCGTTGTTCCTCGTCTCGCGCGTCGCCGACATTCCCGCTGCCGTGCAGTTTTCCGAAATGTCGCTGCGGCTGAACGACAAGTTCGGCAACCGGCGTCTGTATGGCAAGCTGCTGCATCTGTATTGCAGTCATGTCAATTTCTGGCGATGCCACATATCGGCGAATCTGCCCGTTTTCGAACGCGCGACAACGGCATGCATGGAAGTCGGCGACCTGGTGTTCGCGGGCAACCTCGCGTTCAACGCGGTGTGGCAAATGATCGAGAAAGGCGAAACGCTCGAAGACGTGCAGACGCATTCGGCGCGTTACGCGACGCTCATGCAGGAGAGCCACAACGACGCCGTTCACGAGACGATCCGTATCGAACGGCAATTCGTGGCAAGCCTGCAAGGCAAGACGGCGCAGACGCTGCAGCTGAACGACGAGACATTCGACGAAGCCGCGTGTTGCGAGGCCATCATCCGGTCGAACTGGGGCTGCGGGATCGGCGTCTACCGGATCATCAAGCTGATGCTCGCCTACATCGACTGCCGCTATGCGGACGCGCTGCATGCAGCGGCGCAAGCCGAGGCCGTCATCAGTTCCGTGATGGCGCTGTCCATCGAACCGACGTTTCACTTCTTCCATGTGCTCACGTTGACCGCGCTCTATCCGGACGCGTCCGCGCAACAGCAGCAGGCGTTCCGCGCCATACTCGATGCGAAGCTGCCGAAGTTCGAGATGTGGGCCACGCATGGCCCCGAAAACTACGGCAACCGCCTCGCACTCGTGCGCGCGGAACTCGCGCGCATCGAAGGCCGCGACGCAGAAGCCATGCGGCACTACGAAGAAGCGATACGCTCGGCGCGCGAGCATGGGTTCATCCAGAATCAGGCGATGGCGCACGAACTTGCCGCGCGTTTTCACGCGTCGCGCGGGCTCGCGTCGCTGGCTGAGAACGGGTTGATGATGGCACGCGCGTGTTATGAACGCTGGGGCGCCGAAGGCAAGCTGCGTCAACTGGAACGTCTCTACCCGCGCTTCGCACGACGATCCGCGCATCAGCCGACGAATCAGGACGGCACGGTGGCGACCTCGGTCGAGCATCTCGATCTTGCGACCGTCGTCAAGGTGTCGCAGTCTATCTTCAGCGGCGTCGATCTGAAGGAGCTGGTGCACACGCTGATGGTGCTCGCGCTCGAACACGCGGGCGCGAACCGGGGTT
Organism: Paraburkholderia bengalensis; assembly: GCF_037126505.1. Lineage (NCBI taxonomy): Bacteria > Pseudomonadati > Pseudomonadota > Betaproteobacteria > Burkholderiales > Burkholderiaceae > Paraburkholderia > Paraburkholderia bengalensis. The sequence continues at coordinate 64,356 of NZ_JACFYJ010000004.1, read as the reverse complement.
TGCTGATGCTCGCGCGCGGCGACGATCTGCTGATCGAAGCCGAGGCATCGACGGCGCACACGGCGGTCGATGTGCGGCTGCCGAGAGCGCGCACGACGGCCGGGCAATTGCCGGAGTCGGTGCTGCGCTATGTGGTTCGCACGCGCGACCTGCTGCTGCTCGACGATGCCGCGACGCAAAGCCCCTTTTCGAAAGACGAATATGTGGTCCGTCACGGGTGTCATTCGATTCTCTGCTTGCCGCTCGTCAAGCAGACCAAGCTGATCGGCGTGCTGTATCTGGAGAACAATCTCGCCTCCGATGTGTTCACGCCTGAGCGAACGGCCGTGCTGCGGCTGCTCGCCTCGCAGGCCGCGATGTCGCTCGAAACCGCGCGCCTGTATGCGGACTTGCGCAACGCGGAAGCGCTGCTCGCCGACGCGCAGCGACTGAGCAATACGGGCAGCTTCGACTGGCATGTGTCAGTCGGGCGTTTCTTCTGCTCGAAAGAGAGCTTTCGCATCTTCGGCCATGAAGCCGACAGCACGCCGACCATCGATATGCTGTTCGGCCGCGTCCATCCGAACGACGCGATGTTCGTGCGGCTCACCTTCGATCGTGCGACACGCGACCGTCAGGCGTTCGATATCGAACACCGGCTGCTGATGCCGGACGGTTCCGTGCGTCATGTGCAGATCATCGCGCATGTCGTTGCCGACGAGCACGATCAGTTGCGCGTGCTGGGCGCCGTCAAGGACATCACGTTGCGCAAGGAGGCGCACGCGGCGCTCGAACGCAGCGAGCAGCGGTATCGCAGCGTGTTCTTCGACGTGCCCGTCGGACTGTGGCAAACGGAGGCGCAGCCGCTGATCGATCTGCTGACGGATCTGCGCCGGCAGGGCGTCGAAAACCTGTCGGAGTACATCGACGCTCACCCAGGCTGGCTCGACGATGCGATGAAGCTGCTGATCGTCGAAGAGGTCAATCACCACGCGGCGCAAATGTTCGGCGCGAAAGACCGGCGCGCGTTGCTCGGCCCTGTGCCGTGGGTGTGGCGCGAAAGTCCCGGCACGTTCCGGCGCGCGCTCGAAAGCCGCTATAACGGCGAAACCACGTTTCAGGAGTCGACGAAGCTGCCCACGCTCGACGGACGGATCATCGACGTGCTGTTCACGGTCGCGCGTCCGAGTTCGAGCGAGGACATGGGCATCGCGCTGATCAGCCTCGTCGATCTGACCGAACGCGTGCGCGCCGAAGACATGCTGCAGCGTCTGCAGGCGGATTTCGCTCACGCGGCGCGCATCTCGATGCTCGGCGAACTCGCGGCGTCGCTGGCTCACGAACTCAAACAGCCGCTGTCCGCGATCGAAATGAACAGCGCGGTCGGCAACCGCTGGCTCGATCGCGCGCTGCCCGACGTGCACGAGGCGCGTCTGATCAATGAACGTATTGCAGCGGATTCGCGGCGCGCGGTGGAAATCGTCGAGCGGATTCGCGCGATGGCATTGCGACGCGGACCGAAGCGTGCCGTCGCGCAACTCGATGAATTGATCGATGAGGCGCTCGTGTTCCTGCGACCCGAAGTGCAGTCGCGCGGCGTCACGGTGATGCGTCAACGCGCGCCTGTCGCGCCCGTGGTGTTCGGCGACCGGGTGCAGTTGCAGCAGGTCATCGTGAATCTGCTCGTCAATGCGATACAGGCGATGGAGCAGGCGGGCAGCACCGAGCGCATCATCACGATACGCACGGAAACGCCCGATGCGAAACGTGTCCATTGCGCGACGGAAGACAGCGGGCCGGGCATCGCGCCCGAAGACCTGCCGCGTCTGTTCCAGAGCTTTTACACGACGAAGGAAAGCGGCATGGGCATGGGCCTGCCGATCTGCCGCTCGATCATCGATGCGCACGACGGCTGGATCACCGCCGATAATGCGTCGCGGCACGGCGGCGCGCGCTTCTATTTCACGTTGCCGTCGGCGGCGGCGATGCGGTGAATGCGCAACGATGCAAGCGTCGGGCGGCGATGTCTGGGGGGCGCGCCGATTCTTCAGCATTTCCGATGACATGATCCAGATTTGCCGATTCACGTCGCCGGATACGCCGCATACACTGCATGTCAAAGATTCGCGGCGATAAGGTGTCGATAGTGGACAGTGTCAATCTCGAAGTGCTGAAGTCCAGCGCGCGCTGGCTCGAACAGGGACATCGCGCGCTGCTCGTGACGGTGGTGAAGACGTGGGGCTCGTCGCCGCGTCCCGAAGGCGCGATGCTCGCGGTGCGCGACGATGGCGCGGTGGTCGGCTCGGTATCGGGCGGCTGCATCGAAGACGATCTGATCGACCGCGTGCGTCAACGTGGAATCGAGCAGACGAAGCCCGAAGTCGTTAGCTATGGCATCAGCGCCGAAGAGGCGCATCGCTTCGGGCTGCCGTGCGGCGGGTCCATCCAGCTCGTGCTGGAGCCGTTGACGCAGACGAGTGGCATCGCTCAATTGTGCGGCGCCCTTGAAGACGGATGGCTCGTTGCGCGCGCACTCGATATGGAAACGGGTATCGCGCGGTTGAGTCCCGCGCAAGCCACCGATGGCGTCGAGTTCGACGGCAGGCGTCTGTTGACGATCCACGGCCCGCGTTACCGGATGCTGGTGATTGGCGCAGGGCAACTGTCGCGCTATCTGTGCAATATCGCGGTGGGGCTCGATTACCAGGTGACAGTGTGCGATCCGCGCGACGAGTACACGGATGAATGGAATGTGCCCGGCACGACAATCGTGCGTACGATGCCTGACGATACCGTGCTCGATATGAAGCTCGATGAGCGCTGCGCGGTGATCGCGCTCACGCATGATCCGAAGCTCGATGACCTCGCGTTGATGGAAGCGTTGAAAACGCCCGCGTTCTATGTCGGTGCAGTAGGCTCGCGGCGCAATAACGCAGCGCGGCGCGAAAGGCTGAAAGAGTTCGATCTCAGCGAGACGGAGCTCGCGCGGCTGCATGGACCCGTTGGGATGTATATCGGCAGCAGAACGCCGCCTGAGATCGCTGTGTCGATACTCGCCGAAGTCACGGCCGTGAAGAACGGTGTCATGATGCCGCCTTCGTTGCAGGTCGCAGCGGCAAAAAGCTCGCGGGGCATGGCGCCGTCTATCGTCGATCGGGAACTCGCATGCTTCGCCTGACGCGGATCACTTCGCGTTAGCCGCCGTATCGAACGGACTCAGCTGCGCGGCGGCGGCGAACATCTCCGTGAACTGATCGAGCGCCGCGAGCGTGTCGCGCCCGCTGCGCGTGATCCGGTAAAAAGAAAACTCCACTTCCGGGCGGATCACGTCGATACGTACCTGGTAGTGGCGGCAAATATGCTCGCAGAACGACGGCATGATCGCGACGCCGAGTCCTTCGTGAGCCATTGCAATCGCCGTCTGCAAGTGCCCGATCACCGTCCGCCGGCCCGTCGTCACTTCTTCTTTCGACAGCGATGCCTCGATCAGACGCTGCAACGGGTTGTCCTTCGGCAGCGTGATGAGGGGAAGCCCTTCGAGCGCGCGCCATTGCACGCCGTCGCGCGGCACCTTGCCGATGCCATGCGCGCTTTCCATCGTCGACGAAACCACGACGAGCCGCGTCGGAAAGATCGGCACGCGATCGATGCCGGAAAGCTGCGAAAAGAAGATTCCGAACGCCGCATCGAGATCGCCTTCCTCGACCATCTTCAGCAGTTCGCCCGGCGGACGGTCGACGAGTTCGATCTGCGCATCGGGGTTGGTCTGCGCAAAACGCGCGAGCACTTGCGGCATCAGGCTCGCGGCGATCATCGGCGTGCAGCCGAGCAGCAGCGAGGCCTGTTTTTGCCGGCCCAGCTCGTTTAGCTCGACCACCGATTTTTCGAGCGTCTCGACGATCTTCATCGCCGTCGGATAGAACAGGCGGCCCGCTTCCGTGAGCGCGACGGTGCGTGTGGTGCGCTCGAACAGGCGGCAATTGAGCTGCGTTTCGAGTTCGCGAATGATCGCGCTCAGCGCAGCCTGGCTCAAATGCATGCTCTGCGCGGTCTTCGTGAAGCTCGACGCGTTTGCGACGCCCAGAAAGACTTTGAGTTGTTTGAGGGACAGGTTCATCGACGGCGATCCTTGAGGCAGGGCACGGTAGGGCTGCCCGGATTCTATCGCCGTGCCGGCGTGTCCGCGACCGGGACTAGACCTGATCGCGGACACGCTGCCGCCGTGACGTGGCGGCAGATCTTGCCGCGCAAACGTTGCCACAGCGCGTGTTTCAAGCGAAAGCGCGGGCGGGTGCGGCGCGGGTTACGCGAATGCGTACCGGCCTTCGTCGTCGCGGACGATCGTGCGCGTGGTGCCCGTATCTTCGAGCCAGCGCACGATTTCGCGGCCATCGCGCGTACCCGTTGCGGACATCAGCTCGGTAAAGCGCTTCGGGCCATCTGCGAGAGCGGCTTCGAGCGAGTCGAAGCGCGCGCCCGTGAGCGCCGGCGGCATCGGCACGCGGTGTTCGAGATCGCGCTCCTCGCCGGGACGCAGCAGCGGCAGCGTGAGATCGAAGCCGACCTTTGCCGTCACCGTCGAGCCGCCGAGCGAGGGATCGAGCGGCATCGCGCGCATGCCGCTGTGCATCACGAGATCGCGGTCGGCCTGGAAGCGCGTCGCGAGCGCCCAGTCCATCTGCTCGTCGGAGAAGATGTCGATGTCGGGATCGACGACGAACACATGCTTGACGTTCGCGAGCGACGCGAACACAGCGGCGATCGCATTGCGCGCCTCGCCGGGCACGCGCTGTTGCATCGCGACGCGCACGTTGAACATGCCGCCCGTTGCGGGGCTCGCATATACGCCCTTGATCTCGCGCACGGCCGTTTCGAGCGCGCGCCAGACGGTCACTTCCGTGCGCAGCGCGGCGAGTTGCGCCGTATCGGTGCGCGCCATCGTGCGGCCGCCGATCGTGCAGGTCTGGAATACGGCATCCTTGCGATGCGTGATGGCCGTCAGATGAAACACCGGGTTCGTCTTGATGCCGCCGTAGTAGCCGAGAAATTCGCCATACGGTCCTTCCGGTTCCGCGTGCCCGCGTTCGTCCAGATAGCCTTCGAGAATGAACTCCGCGTCGGCGGGCACGAGCAGATCGTTCGTCACGCATTTGACGACGCCCATCGGCGCACCGCGCAACGCGGCGACGAGCTCCAGTTCATCCGCGGGAATGCGCATCGTTGCGCCGACGTGATCGATGGGATGCGTGCCGACAGCGAACGCGATCGGCAGCCGCTCGCCGCGCCTCGCGTGAGCAATGGCGATGGCGCGCAGATCGGACGGCGCGACAAGATCGACGCCCGCCGTGCGCCGGCCGCGCAGCATCAGACGGCGAATGCCGACGTTGGTCCAGCCGGTGTCGGGGTCGACCGCGAAGTCGATCGACGCGGAAATATACGGCGCGCCGTCCAGATCGTGCTGCAGATGCACGGGCAGGGCGGTGAAGTCGCACTCGTCGCCCGTCAGCACGACCTGTTGCACGGGCGCTTCTTCGCGGCGCACTTCGACGAGCTTGCCTTTGCTGCGCAGACGGTCGCGCACGACTTCGAGCAGATGCGCGGGCGTCGTGTCGAAGGCTTTGGCGAGGCGGATGCGGCTTGCCGCGACGCTGCCCGCGAGCGACACCGTGCCGCCCGCCGGCTGCTGGAACCACACCGCACGCGGGTTGCCTTCCATGATGCGGGCGACATCGGCGAGATCGACGGGTTCGTCGCGGCGTTCAAGTTCCGTGTCGTCGAGCGACGCGAGAAAGCGCCTCAGACGGAAGCGTTCGAGGTCAGGCAGTTCCGCGCCTTGCGCGGTCGAAGAAATGGCTGTCTTGGGTCTCAATGTCGTGTCCTAATGTGCAGGGCGTTGCGCGGTGCGCACGCTCAAAAGCGTGCTGACAGCGCGGTGGCCGCGAGATGCGCGGCAAAGCCGCTCGAACCCGCCGGGGACATGTCGGGCGCGAGATGCAGGAACTGCTTGACGGCGCGCAGCGTGACGGCGCTGCAGCCGAGCAGCGTGTCGGTGAGCGCGTCGGTTTCGTCGTCGAGCGACGCAATCGGCACGACGCGGCTCACGAGACCCGCCACGAGCGCTTCCTGCGCCGACAGACGCGCACGGCTCAACACCATGTGCGCAACCGTTTTCACAGGCACGCGTCCAATCAGCGCGGACATGACGAGCGTGGGCGGAATGTCGCGCTCCATTTCGGGGATCTGGAAGATCGCGTTGTCGGCGGCGAGCGCGACGTCGCACACGCCTGCCAGCGCGCAGCCGACCCCGATCGCTTCGCCCCGCACCACGGAAAGCACGGGCACGCGCACTGCCTTCAATGCATCGTAGAGCGCGAGCGGCGGCGCGGCGACCACGCGCCGCAACGTTTCCGCCGAAGGCTTGGCGCCTTGAGGCGGCATCGGCGACTGGCGGCCTTTGCAGAAGTCCTTGCTGCTGCTGCCGATACGCACGAGCTTCGTATCGTCGTCGATTGCGGTGACGGCGGCGATGATGGCGTCGCTCATCGGCTGGTCGATCAGATTGCCGTTCTCAGGCCGGTCGAGCACGATGTCGAGCAGCGCGCCCTTGCGGCGGATAGCGACGGATTCAGTTGACATGTGCGCCTCCTTGAGCGCGATGGATGTATTCCCAGACTACTTTCGGCGTGGCAGGCATCGCGAGTTCATCGTGGCCGTACTCGCGCAGCGCATCGGCCAGCGCGTTGAAAATCGTCGCGGTGGCAGGCGTAATGCCGCTTTCGCCGCCGCCTTTCACGCGCAGCGGATTGCCATGCGTCGGGTCTTCCGTCAGTTCCACATTGAGCGGCGGGATCACGCCGGCGCGCGGCATGCCGTAATCCATGTACGAACCCGTCAGCACCTGTCCCGTCTCGCGATCCACGTAGAAGCCTTCGGACAGCGCCTGGCCGATGCCTTGCGCGAGGCCGCCGTGCACCTGCCCCTCGACGATCAGCGGATTGATCGGTTGCCCCACGTCGTCGACGGACGTGTAGTTGACGAGTTCCACCATGCCTGTGTCGGGGTCCACTTCGAGCTCGCAGACGGCGGCGCCCGTCGGATGGGCGGGAACGCGCGTGTTGACTTCGGCGTGGGCGTAGAGCTTTTTCATCGACGGGTCCCCGGGCACGCCATCCTGCGACACCTGGCGCGCGACTTCCGCGAGACTGATGCGCTTGCCCGCGGCGGAGGCTGTGAAAGAGGCATCCGCGAATTCGACCTCGGACACGGCCACGCCGAATAGCGCGGCGGCCACCTGTTTGCCCGTGGCGATGATCTGCTGCGCGGTATCGACGAGCAGCATGCCGCCCAGGCGCATCGTGCGGTCCGAATGGCTGCCCCCGCCGACGCTCACGAATGCCGTGTCGCCCGTGCGCAGCGTCACGGCTTCCATGGGTACGCCGAGATGATGCGCGATGACCTGCGCGAACGTGGTTTCGTGGCCCTGGCCCGTCGACTGCGTGCCCGACACGATATCGACGCTGCCGTCCGCGTGCACCGTCAGCTCGATGCGCTCGCGCGGCGCGCCAACGGGCGACTCGATGTAGTTCGCCAGCCCGATGCCGCGCAGCCGTCCATTCGCACGCGATTGCGCGCGGCGTTCCTCGAAGCTGTCCCATTTTGCAAGCGTCAACGCGCGCGCCATGTTGCGCTCGAATTCGCCGCTGTCGTACGTGAGGCCCATCGGGCTGCGATAGGGCAGCTTGTCGTGCGACACCAGATTGCGCCGGCGAATCTCCGCGCGCTCGATGCCGAGTTCGGCAGCGGCGAGATCGAGCATGCGCTCGATCACATGCGTCGCTTCGGGACGGCCCGCGCCGCGATACGGCGCGGTCGGCACCGTGTTGGTCAACACCGCGCTCACGTGTACGGCGGCCACGGGCACATCGTAGACGGTCGTCATGATGCGCGTGCCGTTCGACATCGGCACGTACGACACCGTATGCGCGCCGACGTTGCCGATCCATTCGTTGTCGATGGCGAGAATGCGGCCGTCTTTCGAAAAGCCGATTGCGCAGCGGATGATCGCGTCGCGGCCCTGATAGTCGGACAGGAACGCTTCGCTGCGGTCGCTCGTCCATTTGACGGGGCGTCCGATACGGCGCGCGGCCCACACCACGGCCAGCTGCTCGACGTAGACGAACGAGCGCGGCCCGAAGCCGCCGCCCGTATCGGGACACACGACGCGCATCCGCGCGGGCGGCACCTTCAGCGCGGCAGCAAGCACCAGTTGCTGACGCACCGCGCCCTGGCTGCCGGAGATCAGCGTGTAGACGTCGTTGGCCGCGTCATGCATGCCGATCGCGCTGCGCGGCTCCATCTGGCAATTGACGAGCCGGCTGTGATGAAACTCACGGCGCACGACGCGATCGGCTTGCGCGAGAATCTGGCGCGCGGCTTCGCGGTCGCCGATCTGCGTCTGGAAGCACAGATTGCCGGGCGCGCCGTCCCACAGCTGCGGCGCGTCGGGCTGCATGGCGTCCGCGCCGTTGATGACGGCGTCGAGCACGTCGTAATCGACTTCGATCAGCTCCGACGCATTGCGCGCCTGCAACGGCGTTTCGGCGATCACCATCGCGATCGCCTCGCCGACATAACGCACGCGGTCGACGGGCAGCGGGATATGAAACTGGTTGAAGATCGAACCCGTCAGCGACGTCAGAAAGGCCTTCTTCGTCGCGTCGACGGCGTCGACGGGATTCGGCACATGATCGACGCCTTGAAAGCCATCGTCGAGATAGTCCTGGCCGATCAGCACGGCGATCACGCCGGGCGCTGCCTGCGCGGCAGTGACGTCGATCGAGCGCAAGGCGGCATGCGCGTGAGGCGAACGCAGAAAGGCGGCATGCACCTGGCCATCGACGCGAATGTCGTCGGTGTATTGGCCATTGCCCGTCACGAAACGCTGGTCTTCGACGCGAGGTATCGGTTTGCCGATCATGACGCGTGTTCCTCCGTCTTCGCGAAAGGCGCATCGGGGTACATCTCGCGTGCTGCGTGGCGCACCGCTTCGATGATGTTCACGTAGCCCGTACATCGGCAGATATTGCCTTCCAGCGCGTGACTGATGCTTGCCACATCGAGCGCCGGTTCCTCGCGCAGATAGAACGCGCTGGCCATGATCATGCCGGGCGTGCAAAAGCCGCACTGCAGACCGTGGCACTGCACGAACGCGTTTTGCACGGGATGCAGCTTGCCGCCGCATTGCGCGCTCAGACCTTCGACGGTCACGACCTGTCCGCCGCTCGCCTGGGCCGCGAGCACCGTGCAGGACTTGACGGCATTGCCGTCGAGATGCACGGTGCACGCGCCGCACTGGCTCGTATCGCAGCCGACATGCGTGCCCGTCAGCCGCACATGCTCGCGCAGAAATTCGACGAGCAGCGTGTTGTCGGGCACAGCGTGCGAGACGTCCGTGCCGTTCACCTGAAGCTGGACTTCAACCATGATTCACCTGTCTTTCCCGTTCGTGCCGCGCGCTCATTCGGCGGCGGGTTCGTTCGCTGCCGTCAGCGTCGCGTTGAAGCGCTTGAAGAACTCGGCGGCGAGCTTGTTCGCCACCGACGTGACGAGGCGCGAGCCGATCTGCGCGAGCTTGCCGCCAACCTGCGCTTCGGCCACGTAGGTGAGCACGGTGCCGTCTTCGGCATCGGCGAGCGTGACGGTTGCCGTCATCTTGCCGAAGCCCGCAATGCCGCCCTCGCCCTGGCCGAGAATCCGGTAGCCATTCGGCGCGTCGCGTTCGGACAGTTCGAGCGTGCCCTTGAAGCGCGCCTTGACGGGGCCGACGGAGGCGACCACGACAGCCTTGTACTCGTCTTCGCTTTCCGCCGTGAATGCTTCGCAGCCGGGAATGCATTCCTGAAGCACGGCCGGGTCGTTGAGTCCTTGCCATACCTGTTCGCGCGATGCCGCGATGGTTTGCGATCCGGTGAATTCCATCCTGTTCTCCTGAATTGAGCGGCGTCGTTACGACGCGAGCAGCGCCTGCAGTGCGCGGCGGGTATAGGTTTCGATCAGATGCGCGCGATACGATGCGGACGCGTTGGCGTCGTCGGGCAGCATGTCGCGGTCGATCCACAGCGATGCGAGCGCGGCCTCCGACAAGTCCTGTTGCAACGCGGTCTCGGCATCGAACCAGCGGAACACCGACGCGCCCGCGCCCGTCACGGCGACACGCACGGCATCGTCGTACTGCGCGATGAACACGCCCGTCACCGCGTAGCCCGACGCCGGGTGCCGGTACTTCGCATAGGCGGCGCGGCGTGGAATGGCGAATTCGATCGCGGTGACGAGCTCGTCGGCTTCGAGCGCCGTTTCGAATGTGTCGATGAAATAGTCGTCGGCGGGAATGCGCCGTTGCGACGAGGTGATGACGTGCGCATTCAGTGCGAGCACGGCGGACGGATAGTCCGCTGCCGGGTCGTTGTTCGCCACCGATCCGCCCATCGTGCCGCGGTTGCGCACCTGCGGATCGGCGATCACGCTGGCCAGATGCGCGAGCGCGGGAATGGCTTCGCGTACGACGGCGGAGGCGGCGACTTCCGCGTGCTTCATCAGCGCGCCGATATGCAGCGTGTCGCCGCGCACTTCGATGCCGCGCAGTTCGTCGATGCGCGTGAGGTCGATGAGATGCGACGGTGCCGCGAGGCGTTGCTTGAGCGTCGGGATCAGCGTCATGCCGCCCGACAGCGGCCGCGCTTCTTCGTGCTCGCGCAGCCAGTCGACGGCTTGCGCCAGCGACGCGGCGCGCAGATAAGTCGTGTCGTACATGTCGTCTCCTGCAGCATGCGGTGCCGCCGTGCATGCCTGGTATCTGTCGTTACAGGCCCGTCATGGCCTTTTGCGGCTCCGTGAGCCAGTTCTGCAGCGCAGTGGCGAGCGCGACGGGTACTTCGAGCATCGCGTAATGCCCTGCGTTGCGCAGCGTTTCCAGCGTGGCGTTCGGATACCACGCAAGCCATGTGCGCGTCATCAGCTCGGTCGTGATGGTCGGATCGTGCTCGCCCACGAAGAGCTTGACGGGCACGGGATTGCCTTCCACCTGCGCGGCGAAATCGCCCGTGGCCCACTGCGGCAGATAACCCGCGAACGCTTCGCGCCGCGAGTCGCGCATCGACAGTTGCGCGAGATGCGTGCTCCACGGCGACGCGAGCCGGCTGCCCGTCGAAAAGTGAATGATGCCCGCGCGCTTCGCGACGTCGTCGATGCAGGCGGAAAACATCGCAAGGCGCGTTTCATCCATGCGCGAGCCGCACGCGGGGACAGCGGACACGCCCGCCATGTTGACGATCCGTTCGGGCGCGGCGAGCAGCACGCGCTGCATCGCCATGCCGCCCATCGAATGGCCGATCAGGCTGAAGCGCGGCCAGTCGAGATGATCGGCGAGCGCGAGCACGTCGCGCGCGACTTCGTCGAACGTGAACGCGCCGTCTGCGTCACGCGAAAGCCCGTAGCCGCGATAGTCGAAGAACGCGTAGGAGAAGCGTTCGGCATCGAGCGCGGGTGTGAGCGCGGTCCAGTCGGCGGAACTGCCGAACCAGCCGTTCAGCGCGATCACCTTGTGCGGACCGTGTCCGAACTGCCGGAAGCCGTTGAGCGTCGTCATGATTCAATGCTCCCCGGCGGCGGCTGGATACGGCAGCGCGGCAGCGATGCGGCCGCGGCACTCGCCGAAGCCGATCGATACGGCGCCCGGTGCGCTGGCGCGCGCGCTCAACACAATCTCGTCGCCGTCTTCGAGGGCGACGCGCGATTCGCCGTTCGGCAGCGCGAGCGGCTTCTTGCCCGCTTCGGTGAGTTCCGTGAGGCAAGCGCGCGATGCGTCGCTGGGGCCGGAAATCGTGCCGCTGCCGAGCAGGTCGCCCGTGCGCAGATTGCAGCCGTTGCTCGTGTGATGCGCGATCATCTGGGCAAACGTCCAGTACAGGTTGTCCAGTTGCGTGTGCGTGATCTGCATCGCGGGCATACGATCGCTGCGCATCGCCGCTGTCGAAAGATGCGCGTACAGGTCCAGGCTGAGACCGCCGTGTTGCTGATCGTGCGTGCCGCGAAGATGCGGCAGGATTGCGGGATCGCCCGCTGCGCGCGAAGGCGCAGCCTTGCGAAACGGCGCGAGCGCTTCTTCCGTGACGAGCCACGGCGATACGCTGGAATGGAAGCTTTTGCCGAGGAACGGACCCAGCACCTGTTCGAACCACTGAATGCTTTTGGCCGACCAGTCGTTGAGCAGGCAATAGCCGAACACGTGATTGCGCGCGTCGTCGATCGCGATGGGGCGCGTCAGTGCGTTGCCTCGACCGATAACAGCCGCGAGTTCCAGTTCGAAATCGAGCATCGGCGCGGGGCCGAAACACACGTTGCCGTTTGCATCGCGATACTGGCCATGTGGACGCCGCACGTCGCCGCCGCTCGCGCGCAGCGAAGAGGCGCGGCCGTGATAGGCAATCGGAAGCGACTTGAAGGCAGCAGGCAGCGGATCGGCGAGACCTTTGTAGCGACCGTGGCGCTCGGTGTGATGCAGCGAGGTCAGAAAGTCCGTGTAGTCGCCGATCGTGCAAGGCAGCGTCAATTCGACGTCGGCCACGCGCGGCAGCACGGCATCGATCGACGAGGCGAGACGCGAACGCGCAGGCGCATCGTGTTTCAACAGATCGGACAGCGCGGCGCGCAGCGCGCTCACATGGCGCGCATCGAGCGCCATCAGCGCGTTGAGCGTGCTGTCACAGGCCGATGCGCAGGCGAACGCCGCATCGCCGTCGAGCAGGGACAGATCGTGCAGCGCGCGCAGATCGACGACGCGGTCGCCGATCGCCACGCCCGTGCGGGTTTCGCCGCCGCGCGCAAAGGCGCCGAACGGCAGGTTCTGTATGGGGAAATCCGTGTCGCGGGCATTCGCCGATTCGATCCAGCTTCGCCGCGCGGGATCGTGCGTGATATTCAGTGCACTCATGCGGGGCGTGTCTCCGATACTGCTTTATCTTTTTCAGCGGTCCAGGCGTCGAGCGCCGGCCGAGCTCGCATTCTATATCCTGCCAGCTCTTCGACGGGCGCAACCGGGACGGTCAGTTCAACGCGCAGCCCGTTTGGATCGAAGAAATAGATGGAGCGCACGAAATGATGATCGGTGACGCCGAGCACGTCGATGCCATGTTCGATCAGGCGCGCTTTCATCGCTTCGAGCTGTTCGAGCGTTTCGAGCCGCAGCGCGATGTGATTGACCCACGACGGCGTATTCGGCGAAGGCAACGCAGCCGTCGCATCGCCGAGATCGAAGAACGCGATGTTCGATCCGTCGGCCATTTCGAAGAACACGTGCACATACGGGCAGTATTCGCCCGTGCTCGGCACGCGGTCGAGGCGGATCACATGGACGAGCGGCAGGCCGAGAATGTCTTCGTAGAAGTGGCGCGTTTGTTCGGCGTCGCGGCAGCGCCACGCGAAATGGTGCAGGCCGAGCACGGGCGCCGGGCTGGAGTGGGACACGGTGTCTCCTTGTAATGCGGTTCGTACGGGCTGTGGTGCCGTATCAGACTTCGACGCTATCGACGTCGTATTCGAACAGCCAGTTGTAGCGCTCTTTCACGCGCTCCTCGCTCCATTCGCGATCCACATAGGCGGATGCGCCTTCCGCATGCGCGAGCTGCGGATTGTGAAAGCGCGTCGCATTCGCTGCGGAGCCGCGTACGACGCGCGCCGTGCGGTCGAGTCGCAGTGCTTCGTAGCGTTGCAGCGCGAGGGGGATGTCGTCGGCGTACCGTTCGAGGCAGCGAGCGAGCAGATAGCCGTCTTCGATCGCCATGCCCGCGCCTTGCGCAAGAAACGGCAGCGTCGGATGACAGGCGTCGCCGAGCAGCGTGGCGTGGCCGTGGCTCCAGCGTGACATCGGCTCGCGCACCATCAACGCCCACTTGTACGGAATGTCGATGGCCGAGATCAGCGTGCGCACGTCTTCGTGCCAGCCTTCGAAATCGGCGAGGCATTCTTCGAGCGTGCCGCGTTCGGACCACGATTCGACCTGCCAGCCGGACTTTTCGATCGCGCCGACAAAGTTGACCAGCTTGTTGCCGCGCAGCGGATAGTGGATCACGTGAGCGCCCGGGCCGACCCAGTTCGCGCCGTACGACTCGCGCAGATGTTCGGGCAGCCTCGACGCGTCGATCACGCCGCGCCACGCCATTACGCCGGAAAATACCGGCTCGTCGGGACCGAACAGCGCGCGGCGCACGCGCGAATGCACACCGTCCGCGCCGATCAGCAGATCGCCTTCGCAGGTTTCGCCGCCGACTGCCTGCACGACGACCTTGCCGTTGCGCTGCGAAAAGCTTTCGACCTTGTGATTGAGCCGGATCGCGTCGGGCTTGAGCGCGCGCACGACGTCGGCGAGTTTTTCATGCAGGTCCGCGCGATGCAGCGTGAAATAGGGGAAGCCGTAGGTCTCGCGGGATTGCGCGCCCAGGTCGAAGAGGCGCCAGGTCTGGCCGGTGTTCCAGAGCCGCACGCGCTTGCCGAGCGGTTCGCATGCAAGACCTTCGAGCGCATCGCCGACGCCCAGCCGGAACAGCACGCGTGTCGCATTCGGACTCAGCTGGACGCCCGCGCCGATTTCCTTGAGCGCCTGCGCCTGTTCGAACACCGTGACATCGAAGCCTTTTTTCAATAGCGCGGCCGCGGCCGTCAATCCGCCGATACCGGCGCCTGCAATAACTATCTTCATTCGACGATCCGACCTCTTTCGTAATGGGCGCGTTTTATCGACGTTGCTTATCAATCCATCGATAATATTTGTGAGTGATTAACCCGGTGAAATCGGAAATCACTTTAAATCAGCGAATCGCGGGAAAGAAGCAAATTAATCCGAATGGATCATCAATGAAATTTGATAATTCGCAGATGCCTGGGATAAACCCTTTATCGGCGGGAAAAAGCGGATCGTTGCGCGCTCACATGCCCCAGCGCTGCACTGTCGCGGTGTCGAGTCCGAACAGGTCGAGCACGCGTCCAAGCGTGTGGTCGACCATGTCGGCGAGCGATTCGGGGTTCGCGTAGAAGGCGGGCACGGGCGGATAGACGATCGCGCCCGCTTCCGTCACGGCCGTCATGCTGCGCAGGTGGCCGAGATGCAGCGGCGTTTCTCGCACCATCAGCACGAGCCGGCGGCGCTCCTTCAGCGCGACGTCGGCGGCGCGCGACAGCAGGCCCGACGTCATGCCCGTCGCGATTTCCGACAAGGTCTTGATGGAGCAGGGCGCGACGATCATGCCCATCACCGGGAACGAGCCGCTAGAAATGGACGCGCCGATATCGGTGTTCGAATGGCAGACGCTCGCCATCGCGCGGATGTCGGCGACGTTGTAGTCGGACTCGTGCGCGAGCGTGACCTGCGCGGAGCGGCTCATCACGAGGTGCGTTTCGATGTCGAGCTTGCGCAGCAGTTGCAGCAGCCGCACGCCGTAAATGACGCCGGACGCGCCGCTGATGCCCACCACCATGCGCCGCGGCGGCATGCCTCTCATATCCATAAGATTCTCCCGAATGCCAATCGTGATTCGCGTGACGCGGCGGATGTTAGCACCGGGTTTCTGCTAAAAGAAGCGTAAAAGGAGATTTAATCCCCGCTCCTGGTGTTTCTACCGAGCCATTAAAAGCTTTGTTCGTTTTGTTCGATTGGTTGATAAATAATTCGCGATTCAAAGCCGTAAATACGTTGGATACACTCTCGGCAACATTTGGCAGACCACGGGCATCCGGGCACGGAATCGCCGCACGCGTCAGATGGGGATCAGCCGGCAAGCAGCCGGCTGGCGACAATAAAGACATTGGAGACACTGGTTGAAAACGACGAGTCTGCTGTTAGGCGGCTGTGCGGTCGCGCTGAGTTGCCCCGCGTTCGCGCAGTCATCGGTGACGCTGTACGGGAGCGTCGACGTCGGCGTCGATTTCGTTTCGAACTCGCGCGGCGCGCATCTGTATCAGGAATCGGCGGGCAAGCGCACCCCGGACCGCTTCGGCTTTTTGATCAAGGAGGATATCGGCGGCGGCAACACGGTGTTCGCACGGCTCGAATCGGGCTTCCTGACGAACACGGGCGCGCAGATCAATCCGACGAGCTTCTTCAATCGCGATGCGTACGTGGGCATTTCGAACGACCGGTTCGGCTCGCTGAGCCTCGGCCACATTCCCGACTACGTATACGAATACGTGGGCGGACTGAACAACTCGGTGCCCGGCATTTCGTCGTTCTATACGGTCGGCAACCTGGACGGACTCGCGAACACCCGCGCGCTCGACAACTCGGTGAAGTACGAGACGATCGACTACCGCGGCTTCCAGGCGGGCGTGATGAACAGCTTCGGCAATCAGACCAACTTCAGCGACGGGCGTCAGTACAGCATTGGTGCGCGTTACCAGAACGGCACCGTGAAACTGGGCGCCGCGTACACGATGTCGCACAACCGCACGGCGGACCTGTTCGGCATTTTCGGTGTGACGTCGGTGCTGGGGCAGACACTGAAACAGGGCGTGCAGTTCAATGCCGAACGGTACAGCACGATTGCCGTCGGCGGCTCGGTCTCGGTTGGCGATTTCATCCCGCACGCAACATTTACCGACGTGAAGCTCGAAGATCCGCAGGGTTCGGTGACGGAGCGCAACTACCAGGTCGGCGTGAACATCGATCTGAGCGGCGGCAAGCGCTTCTACGTGCTGGGCGTCTCGTACAACCGTTCGATGTTCGAAGGGTTGACGTACAACCAGTACAACCTGTTTCTGACCCATTACCTGTCGAAGAGCACGCAGATTTACGGAGGCGTCGGCTTGCAGCGCGCGTCGGGCACGGGCGCGAAGGCCGAGCAGTTCGGCTATCAGCCGTCGAGTTCGAGCGCGCAGACGGTGGGACGCATCGGTATCAATCACATGTTCTGATGCGTGCGGCGGAGGCGATATGGCGTGAAGACGGCTGTGGAGCGGGTGAACGAGCGCAGAGAGCGGAAAGAGCCAACGGGGTAGGGCTTTCTTCACTTTTTTCGATCTGATCATCGAGATTTTTTGATTCTGTCGCCTGCCGGCGGGCCGTATATTGAGGCTCCCGGCGGCGGCGCCAAAGGAACGCAGCACGGGGCGGCGGCGCGAAGCACACGCGTTGCCGGCCGATCAGGCACATTGGGACGCACATGCAAGCAGACCGCACATTCAACATATCGACTCTCATCGAAGAGCAAAAGACAGGACGTTTCGCCGTTGGCCTGCTGTTCTGGTGTTTCCTGATCATGCTGATGGACGGCTACGACCAGACGGCCGTTTCGTTTGCGGCGCCCGCGATCATCAAGGAGTGGCACGTCGCGCGCGGCGGTTTCGGTCCTGTGTTCGGCGCGGGGCTGTTCGGCACACTGATCGGTTCGTTCCTCTTCGGCTATTTCGGCGACCGCTTTGGCCGCAAGCGCGCCATCGTGTCGGGCAGTCTGTTTTTCGGGCTGCTGACGCTGGTGTCCGTGTGGGCGACGTCGTTGCCGGAACTGATGCTGCTGCGATTCATCGCGGGGCTGGGCATGGGCGGCGTGGTGCCCAATTCGGTTGCGCTGGTGGCCGAGTACGCGCCCAAGCGTTTGCGCGCCACATGGGTCACGCTGATGTTCTCCGGTTTCTCGATCGGCGCGGGCTCGGGCGGTCTGGTGTCGTCCGCGTTGATTCATCGCTACGGCTGGCCCGTGATGTTCGTGGTGGGCGGCGTCGGCTCGCTCGCGGTTGCGCTGCTGCTGATCGTCATGCTGCCGGAATCGGCGAAGCTGCTGGTCGTGCGCGAGCGCAGCATCGAAACCGTGCGCAAGCTGGTCGCACGTCTGCGTCCCGACATCGCGTTGCCCGCCGACGCGCAATTCGTGCCCGGCGAAGTCCAGGACAAGAAGCGCTTCGTGCTGAAGCTGATTTTCTCGGATGGCCTGCGCGCCATCACGCCGCTGTTGTGGATCGTGTTCATCGTCAATTCGATGGCGCTGTATTTCCTGCAGAACTGGTTGCCGATCCTGATGGAAGGCGTCGGCATCAATCCGCAAAGCGCGGGCATCATCACGACGATGTTCTCGGTGGGCGGCGTGCTCGGCGGGCTGATCCTGTGCCGCTTCGTCGATCGTCATGGCGTGCTGGCCATCATCTCGCTGCCGGCGATCGGCTGTCCCGTCGTTGCGCTGCTGGGGCACGGCATGTCCGAAGCGTGGCTGATGTTCGCGGTGTTCGCGACGGGCTTCTGCGTCGTCGGCGCGCAGTACGGGCTGTACGCGGTCGCGGGCATGATCTATCCGACGTCGTTCCGCTCGGCGGGCGTGGGCAGTGCGATCTCGGTCGGCAAGATCGGCTCGGTGTCGGGGCCCGTGATCGGCGGCATTCTGCTGTCGATGCATCTGCCGTTCGCGCAGATGTTCTACGCGGCATCGGGCCTGTTTCTCGTCGCGACCGTCTTTTCGACGGTGCTGGCCGTGCTGTACAGGGCGCGATTCGGCGATGAGCACAGCAAGGAGAACACCGCCATCAAGATGCGCTCAGCGTTGGGCGATTCCTGATCGTCCTGATCGCCGCGCGCAACTCGCAACGCGCTCGTTTTTCAGACGTGTCGATGCCTGATCTCGAGCTCGCTGCGGCGGGCGGGCGTCCGGCCGTCCCTGCTCGTCTTCCTGGCCTGATGCGATCTCTCTGGACAAAACAACGATGAATACCGTCTCGCAGACCACTCGCACCATCGACGTGACCGCGCTCATCGAACGGCAAACACTGCGCGGCTTCTCGTTGTGGCTGATCGCCTGGTGTTTCCTCATCGTACTGATCGACGGCTACGATCAGGTTGCCGCGGCGTATGCGGCGCCGGCGTTGATTCGCGCATGGCACGTGAGTGCCGCGGGTTTCGGCCATGTGTTCGGCGTCGGCCTGTTCGGCGTGCTCGTCGGTTCGTTGCTGCTCGGCTTTATCGGGGACCGCATCGGACGGCGAATGACGATCATTTTCGGCTCGCTGTGGTTCGGCATCCTGACGTATGCATGCAGCGACGCGACCTCGCTGGATCAGTTGACCGTGCTTCGCTTTTTCGCGGGCATCGGCATGGGTGGCGTCGTGCCGAATACGGTTGCGCTCGTGTCCGAATACGCGCCAAAGGCGCGCCGCGCGACGTGGATCACGCTGATGTTCTCGGGCTTTTCGATCGGCGCGGGCGGCGGTGGCGCGATTGCATCGTGGCTGCTGCCGCGTTACGGCTGGCCCGTGCTGTTCGAAGTCGGCGGCGTAGCGGCCGTAGCGGTCGCCGTCGCGTCTGTCTGGCTGTTGCCGGAATCGGTGCGCTTTCTGATACTCAATGGCCGCGCTGTGCGGCACATCTCACGCATCGTGGGCCGGCTCGATCGTCGTATCGACCAAGGTGGCGCGGACGTGCGCTACGTCGTCGACGATGAAAAGCGAGTGCGCGCAACGCCGCTTGCTTTGTTCAGCAATGGCCTCGCCCGTGTGACGCCGCTGCTGTGGATGCTGTTCGTGCTGAACTCGCTCGCGCTGCATTTTCTGCAGAACTGGCTGCCGATTCTTTTCAGCATGAGCACACTGCCAGCCGCGCAGGCGGCGAAAGCCGCGATGATGTTCCCGGTGGGCGGCACCGTCGGCGCGCTTGCGTTGAGCCGCTGCGTGGACCGCTACGGGGTCGCGGTGATCCTGCTGCTTGCGATGCTGGGCCTTCCTGTGTGCGTCTCGCTCGGCATGCCGATGCCCGCGATCTGGCTATACGGCGCGTCGTTCATGAGCGGCGTGTGCGTGATCGGCTGCCAGTTCGCGCTCTATGCCGTGGCGGGCATGCTCTATCCGACGATGCTGCGCTCGGCGGGTGTGGGGTCCGCCATCGGTGTCGGCAAGCTCGGGTCGGTCGTCGGTTCCGTCCTCGGCGGCGTGCTGCTGGCGATGCATTTGCCTGTTGCGCAGCTATTCCTGAACGTGTCGGGCGTTTTCGTGTTCATCGCCTTGCTGTCGGTATGGCTGGGTTGGAACCGGCGACGCGCCGCAAGCCAGTCGATCGCGTGATCGCTCAGTCAAGGGTTCATACGATGCTCTCCACTCTGACCGCCGATGCCGCCGCGCTCGCGTCCTCTTTTGCCACAGCACCTGAAACACGGCGCAAGACGATGTCGCTGCAGCAGCGCATCGTGTTGACGATGGCGCTGCTGGCCCTGCTGATGACGGCCATCGGCGTGCTCGGCTTGACGGGCGCGTGGCGCGCGAATCGCGCCAATCGCGATACCTACGAGAACAAGCTGACAGCGGCCGTGCACATCGGCAATGCAGAATTGCTGATCGCGCGCACGCGGCTCGTGCTCGGCGGCGCAATGGCCCAGGCGGACGCGGCGCGCGCCGCGCAACAGATTCGCCATGCCGACGGCTTCTTCGCGCAGTCTGACGAGGAGTGGCGCAGCTTCGTCGCCGGCGTGCACGAAGCGGGCGAGGCCGCGTTGATCGAAGCCGCCGGCCAGCGCCGCGACGCGCTGCGCCGCGCGATGGGCGCATTTCTCGATGCGCTGAAAGCGGGTGACCGCGCGAGCGCCGAACGCATCGGCACGTTGCAGCTGAGCGGGCTGTTCAACGACATGAGCGCCGCCAATGACGTGCTCAAGCGCGCGCTCTACGCGAACGCCAAGCGCAGCTACGACGACGCGGAGCGCTATTTCAGGCTGTTCGTCGCGGTGTCGTCGGCGATGATCGTGTTCGGCATGGCGGCGGCGGCGTTCAGCTGGCGCTCGCTGCGCCGCGCGATCATGGCGCCGCTCGGCGACGCGCTGACGCACTTCGACGCAATCGCCGCGGGCGATCTCAGCCGCGCGATTCCACGTCATCGCGCCGATGAAATGGGACAGTTGCTCGACGGACTGCGGCAGATGCAGGTCCGGCTTTCGCACACCGTGACGGCCGTGCGCGATAGCTGCGAATCGATCGGCACGGCGGTCGGCGAGAT
This sequence comes from Paraburkholderia bengalensis, assembly GCF_037126505.1. Classification (NCBI taxonomy): domain Bacteria; kingdom Pseudomonadati; phylum Pseudomonadota; class Betaproteobacteria; order Burkholderiales; family Burkholderiaceae; genus Paraburkholderia; species Paraburkholderia bengalensis. The sequence continues at coordinate 43,367 of NZ_JACFYJ010000004.1, read as the reverse complement.
CGCGGCCGGCACGCTCGATCTGTCGTCGCGTACGGAAGAGCAGGCGGCTTCGCTCGAACAGACGGCGGCCAGCATGAGCGGACTGACCGACACCGTGCGGCAGAACGCGGCGCGCGCGCACGACGCCTACGCGATCGCCGACGAAGTGGCGAGCGCGGCGAACGAAGGCAATGTCGCCGTCGATCAGGTGAGCAGCACGATGGCGCGCATCCAGGCGAGCTCGCGCAAGATCGCGGATATCACGGGGATCATCGAGGGCATTGCGTTTCAGACCAACATACTCGCGTTGAACGCCGCGGTGGAAGCGGCGCGCGCGGGCGTACACGGACGGGGTTTCGCCGTCGTCGCGTCCGAAGTGCGCTCGCTTGCGCAGCATGCATCGACGGCTGCGAGGGAAATCGGCGTGCTGGTGGCGGATTCCGTGGGCGCGGCGGCGGACGGCTCGACGCTCGTCGCGGGCGCCGAGCAGTCGATCCGCGTCGTGCTCGATGCAGCCGGGCGTTTCAGGGAAATGATGAGCGGCCTCGCTGCCGACGCCGAAGAACAACGCACGGGGATCGAGCAGGTAGATGCGGCGCTCGGGATGATGGACTCGATCACGCAGCAGAACGCGGCGCTCGTCGAGCAGGCGAGCGCGGCCGCCCAGTTGCTCGACGAGCAGTCGCGCGACCTCAGCCGGCAAATCGCGGTGTTCCGGTTGAGCAGCGATGTCTGATGTTCAGTTTAAACTGCCATCCTTTGTGCGGGATTTGACGTTCGGCCGCCGCAAGAACGCGGCGAACGCGAAGATCCCTCTGACCATCAAAGGAGAGCACACATGTCAGGTGTTGAGCGAGCGCGACCGGCTCTGCTTGTCGATTTTGTCTGGCGCATCGTCCTTCGCGTCGGATTTCCGCTCGCTCGGGCCTGGTGGCATCTTCGACGACCCCGCCATGAGGGCGCGCTCGTAGCAATCCATGTCGGGCGGGCGCTGTTGCTGGTGAAGTCATCGTATCGGGCCGAGTGGAGTTTTCCCGGCGGGAGTATCCGGCCAGGCGAGACGCCTGATGCAGCGGCGCAGCGAGAAATGGAAGAAGAGATTGGCTTCTCGTCGTACCCGTTGATCCCGGCAGGCAGCGTATACGGCGAATGGGACGGGCGAAGGGACCGGGTGCATTTCTTTGAACTGCACCTCGATCGCATGCCCGAGCTGCGACTTGATAATCGTGAGATCATCGCCACGCATCTGGCATCGCCGGAGGAATTGCACGGCATCGCGCTGACAGGCGCAGTCGCAGCGTTTCTTGGCAGAAATGTCCGCCGCGAGTAGTTGGCTCTCGACCAGTCGAAGAAACTGCCAATCGTATTGCGGTATTGCGGTATTGCGGTATTGCGGTATTGCGCACGCCACGCCACGCCACGCCACGCCACGCCACGCCACGCCGCGCTGCGGTGCCGAGGTCGGCCATTCACCTTCGTTTTCTGCGCTTCGTCGATTTCGGCGATTTTTGCTTCGGCGCAAGGCTGGCTATCCAGGCGTCCGCAACGTCTGTTTGTGCACGCCGCACCGCCGTCGCCGTCTGTCGCTTGAGCTCTGCACTGCCGCGCGAGCGCGCGGCGCCAGCCACGGCGTTGGCCCCGGAAAGCCACATACTCAAGAACGGATTTTTTCGTGCCCAAGGATTCCTCATCGTGCCCCCGAAAGAAAAATATGCGGCGCTTCAGATCGACAGTTCGCGCGTGGGCGGCCGTCTCTTGCCGGCCGCCGATCCGAAGCGCCCCAAACAACGTTAGATGCCCTTCTTGGCCGGATTGGGCGTACCTGGTGTTGGCGTTCCTTCAACGCGTTCGACTTCTACATCCGTTCCCCGCACGGTGTCATTGATCGTTTCTTCACGCGTCGTGGCTTCCTTGCCGACCACCACCTCCTCGACGACGCGCGCGGTCTTCGCCACTACAGGCTGCTGCGCGGTTTCGCGGATTTCGACTGAACTCTCGGTCAGGTCGGCAGCCGTTGCCGGGCGATCGACGGCGCGACGTTCAACCGTTGCGTTCTCTTCCCGCAGGTTGACTGTTTCGCTGACGGGTGTTTCCCTGACGCGCGAATACACCCGCACGCCCCCCGTCGATACTTCGCGCTTGCCAACTTCCAGCGTCTCCTCGACCACGGGGAAAGCCTTTCGCTCGGCCTGGACCTGATCGGCCGTGTAGGCGGGCGCCGTGCTGTCATACCCCGCGTAGCCAGATGTCTTCCATTGAGCGACGCGCGAGTCGATGTCGATCGCGCCGGCGCTCGACAACACGACTCTCACGCGTTCCACGGAAGTATCGTCCACGACGTCGACCGACAGCAGTACGCCGCCGCGCCTCACGGCCTCCTGGTAATGGCCGACCTCCTCGGGCCGATCGTCGTCGCCAAACAGCCGCTTGAAAAAGTGCTCGATGCGCGCCATCGCGCCTTCGTGCGTGTGGCGGGTGCTGCTCGTCGAGGCGCTGCGTGTGTCCGCGCTATCGCTGACGGTCGGCTCACCTGCCGCGCCATAGGTCGTGTCGCTGTCGTCGGAACGATGAAGGCTGATGTCCGCGCGCGGTATGCCTTCGGCTTCAAGGCGGCCCGCTGCGTTCTCTGCCTGCGCTAGCGTGTCGAATACACCGATGATCGTCTGATTCATTGCAGCCTCTCCCACGTGTTTGACGGCCCCCGCTGGCCGTATTCGGAATCGGGATGACGTATGCGCAATGGGTGTACCTGGCAAGACACTATTGACTTTCAGCGTCGGGGTGCCACGGCCCGTCGGCGCCATCGCGTCGTTCCACGACGATCTTCTCCGACTTCAGTTGCACGTCGTGCACGCTCTCGGTTTCAATCGACCGTGTCGTTACGTGCACTTCTTCCTTGAGCATGAGCTTCATCGTCACGACGGGCACGTACTCATAAACGGGAATGATGAGGGTATCGCCTTCCCGTCGCGGTTCCGACTGCTGCTCGACAGGTTGATTGAGGGGCACCCGCCGTACTTCGACGCTCTGGCTGTGAAGCCGCACGGGCACACGGTGTGGCTCTTCGCTGACGAGCTTGCGTACGCGCACAGCGCCTGTTTGCTCTGTGTGCGTGTCGACATCGAGACGTTCCTCTATGGCGACGACGCGTGCTTCGGGCGCTTCGGACGTTGCCGGGGCAGGCGCGCCCGGCGATGTTTCTGTTGGCTTGCGATCCGGGTCCATCGGCGTCTCCTTGGTCGAACGGGCCTCTCCCGCTCGCGTCCTGGTTGGCGGACAAGATACTGGCGGGCAAGATCGCATCAGCATGAAGCGCTCCAGGCCGGGGCTTGCATCGAGGCACGATGGTTGCGGCAGTGTCTGAGCATCATTGTTCGAGCTTTTTTGCCGTCGGCATGCAGCGTGAGCGTCATCAAACCATCCGCAACTCGCGCGGCCAGCCCGACTCGATTCGCCCAGCCTGTCTACCATGGAAGACGCTCATGGCCCGTTCATTTCGATCCGCCGCTCGTCCCGGGGGCACTACCCCGATGCTTATTGCCGCAGCGGTTGCCGCCGCGAGTTCTGCGCTGTGGGTGCAGCATCGCGCGAAGAAAGCGGAACAGGACAATCCACCCTTCGGCCAATTCATTGAGGTAGACGGCGTGCGACTCCACTACGTCGATGAGGGGGACGGAGCGCCTGTCGTCCTGTTGCACGGAAATACCGTCCAGTTGCAGGATTTCTACGCGAGCGGGCTGATTGAACGCCTGGCCGTCAATCACCGGGTCATCGCCTTCGACCGGCCCGGCTTCGGCTACAGTGAACGTCCGCGAAGACGCCTGTGGACTCCCCAGGCGCAGGCCGCGCTGATGCAGCGCGCGCTTCGCAAGATGGGAATCGCGCAGCCGGTTGTACTGGGGCACTCTTGGGGCGCGCTCGTCGCATTGGCTATGGCGATCGATGATCCGGGCTACGTACGCGGGCTCGTGCTGGTTTCCGGTTACTACTTCCCGACGGCGGCGCGTGTGGACGTCGCGCTCACTGCGCCAGCCGCGATTCCCGTTCTTGGCGATGTGCTGCGTTATACGGCGTCGCCGTTGGCGGGGCGCCTGCTGCTGGGACGCACCGCAAAAGCGATGTTTTCACCGATGCCAACGCCAAATCAATTCTTCGACCTGATGCCGCGCGACATATTGCTTCGTCCCCGGCAGATGCGCGCCGAGGCAGAAGACGCTGTTTTCATGGTGCCCGCCGTCGCCGATTTTCGCGGACGCTATGCCACGCTCGAGGTACCCGTATGCATCATTGCCGGCGAGCGGGACAAGATCGTCGATCCAGTCGCTCACTCGGTACGGTTACACCAGGAGTTACCTCATGCCGCGCTGCTTGTCGTGCCCGGTGCGGGTCACATGGTCCACTATTCGTTCCCCCGCGTTTTGGACGAGGCGATACGCGTGATGACGCGCGACAGGAGTACGCCAGCATCCCCGTCGGTTGGCGAAGCGGTGCGTGTTGACCGCGATTGCCTGAAACCTTGATGAACGGATGGGGTGAGGTTCAGTGCGACGAGACATACGTCGCATCGGCAAACGCTGGCACGGCGAAGTTTTCGCGCATGCGTCGGGCCTCTGCTGCTGGCGTCGCACCGAAGAGGCGCTTGAACTCCCGGCTGAACTGCGAGGGACTGGTGTAGCCCACGGCGTGGCTCGCGGCGTCGGCGCTCAGGCCCTGGCGCACCATCAGCAGACGGGCCTGATGCAGACGCGTCGATTTGACGTACTGCATGGGCGATACCTGCGTGATCGCCTTGAAGTGGCTGTGGAAGCTCGGAACGCTCATGCCCGCCTCCCCAGCAAGCTGCGCGACGTCGAGACACTGCGCGTAGCCGGCGTGGATGAGGCGCAGCGATCGGGCGATCCCGCCGAACTGCCCGCGCATCGCAAGCGCCTCCCTCATCGAGCGGCCCTGTGCTCCCGTCAGCACACGGAAGTACAGTTCGCGCAGCAGGCCGCGGCCCAGTACGGCGGCTTCAAGCGGCCGATGCATCGCTTCGAGGAAGCGCAACACAGACGACTGCATGGCGTCGTCCATCGCCGTCGACATCATGCTCTGCGGGGCCTGTACCCGTTGCGTGACGCCTTCGCGATCGATCTGCGCCGCGAGTTCGGCGGCCATGCTGAAATCGAGGTGCAGGTACAGCGCAAGCAGTGGGCGTTGCGGCGTCGCATCGGTTTCCATCGTGAATGGCACAGGCACGGACACAGCGAGATAGTGACGTTCGTCGTAGAGATAGAGCTGATCGCCGAAGTAGCCACGCTTGCGGCCCTGACACACAATCACAATGCCGGGGTCATATAGGACCGGCGTGCGCGACAACGCCCGGTTCGAACGCAGAATGCGCACGCTCGGCAGCGGCGTCAAACTGTAGCCCTCGTCGGGCGCCAACTCGCGCAAGAGGGCCACGATGCGGTCCTGGTTTTCGCGGGAACGTTCGGGCCGCCGCCTGGGGGCAGGTTTTGCGTTCATAGTTTTGTGCAAGAAAATTAGCGGAATCGGCCTTCTTTAGTCAAGTCTGCAAGATTAGCATGCAGTTTTTGGTCAACATGACGGAGCGTGCTTCCATGCAACTCAGCAAAACTATCCTGATCACGGGCGTCAGCAGCGGGTTTGGCCGAGCGCTCGCGCAAGAGGCGCTCGCGAGCGGCCACACGGTTGTCGGCACGGTGAGAAGTTCGCAGGCCAAGCGCGATTTCGAGTCCCTCTCCGCGCGAAGCGCGTTCGGACGGATTCTTGACGTGACGGATTTCGACGCCATCGACGGCGTCGTCTCGGAAATCGAGGCGAGCGTGGGGCCCATCGATGTGCTGGTCAACAATGCCGGCTATGGGCACGAGGGCGTCATGGAAGAGTCGCCTCTGTCGGAGATGCGTCGACAGTTCGATGTGAATGTCTTTGGTGCAGTCGCGATGATGAAGGCGGTATTGCCCTTTATGCGGACACGCCGACGCGGGCACATTCTGAATATCACGTCGATGGGCGGATTCATCACGATGCCCGGCATCGCGTATTACTGCGGAAGCAAGTTCGCGCTTGAAGGCATTTCCGAAGCCCTTTCCCAAGAGGTCAAGCACCTTGGTATCGCTGTGACAGCCGTGGCGCCCGGCTCTTTCCGGACCGACTGGGCGGGCCGCTCAATGACGCGAACGCCCCGGTCGATCCCGGATTACGACGATGTCTTCGACCCCGTGCGTCAAGCTCGCGAGCAGAAAAGCGGCAAGCAACTGGGGGACCCTCGCAAGGCAGCACGCGCGATGCTCGCGGCGATCGCTGCAGACAACCCGCCCGTTCATCTTTTACTCGGCAGCGATGCACTCGGCCTGGTGCGAGGCAAGTTGTCGGCGCTCGAAGACGAGATCCGGGCATGGGAGACAGTCACGGTCTCGACGGACGGTTGATCAAGCTCTCATTCAGCGGTTCGATACCCGCGTCGTGATCAGTCACGTTGCCGGCGCCGGGCCTGGTCGATCTCAGTGGAAACAGTCGTCCGCTCGGCGAAACGCCGCGCGGGTCAGTCAGCAGGCACCCGATTAGTGCCTGAGCGCCCATGCGTATCGAGACTGCGCATCAAGCTTGTGCATGGCTCGCGCAGTAACACCGCGAATGTCCGTATCGACGGCGATGGCACGCTTATCGCTTAATGACGCGCAGGAGCCGGTGCAGCATCCGGTTTAGCAGTCACAATCTGGAAATGGACGACTAGGGTTCCGGTCCCGTCTCGATGCCGCAACAGCATTCGACACGCGACGCTGGTCCGAGAGTTGTCGACCTCAACGAGGTTACACGGCGGGACAAAAGCCCGGGAGAGAACGCGATGCGTCGCGCCGCTCCTGCCGTCGATAACCGTCCCTGCGAGGTCAACCTCATGCGCAAGCTCCGTCTTTTCGCCGCTGCCGCCGTCGCTCTCTCCCTGTGCATTTCCACACCCTCATTCGCTCAAGCCAAAAAGGACTTCAAGGTCTGCTGGACCATCTACGCTGGCTGGATGCCGTGGGGCTACGCGAAGACCCAGGGCATCATGTCCAAATGGGCGAAGAAGTACGGCATCAATGTCGATGTCGTGCAACTGAACGACTACATCGAATCGATCAACCAGTACACGGCCGGCAAGTTCGATGGCTGCGCGATGACCAACATGGACGCGCTCACCATTCCCGCAACGGGAGGCGTGGATAGCACGGCGCTGATCGTCAGCGACTATTCGAATGGCAACGACGGCGTGCTCATCAAGGGCGCGGGCAAGAAGGTCGCCGATCTCAAGGGCCAGTCCGTCAATCTCGTCGAACTCTCCGTCTCGCATTATCTGCTGGCTCGCGCGCTCGAATCCGCGGGCATGAGCGAGCGCGACATCAAGACCGTCAACACGTCCGACGCCGACATTTCCGGCGCGTTCGCCACGCCCGCCGTCCACAACGCCGTCACGTGGAACCCGATGCTCGCCGACCTGAAGGCAAAGCCCAACGTCAGCGAAGTGTTCGACTCGAGCAAGATTCCCGGCGAGATCATGGACATGATGGTTGTCAACACGAAGACGCTTCAGGACAACCCCGCGCTCGGCAAGGCGCTCACGGGCGCATGGTTCGAAATCATGCAGACGATGCACGGCACGTCGCCCGACAGCCAGGCCGCGCTCACGTCGATGGCCAAGGCCTCGGGCACGGACCTCGCCGGCTACAAGGCGCAACTGTCGACCACCGCGCTCTTCTACACGCCGCAACAGGCGCTCGACTTCGCGACCAGCCCGAACATGCCGAAGATCATGACGCGCGTCGCGCAGTTCTCGTTCGATCACGGCCTGCTCGGCAAGGGCGCGCCGAATGCGGGCGCGGTCGGCATGGCGTTCGACAACAACGTGGTCGTCGGCAGCAAGAGCAACCTGAAGCTGCGTTTCGATCCGACCTATGTGCGCCTTGCCGCACAAGGCAAGCTGTGAACGCCGCGTCAATCTGAGCAGGAGAGGCCCATGCGGCTCATCAACCGACATCCCGGCCGCACCGGCAGTCTGATGCTGTTGCTGCTGCCCTTCATCGTGCTGGTCGCGGTGTATTTCACGGGCTCGTCGCTGCGGCTGCAAGCGAACCCCGACGACAAGCTGCTGCCGGGCGCCACGCAGATGACGGACGCGCTGCGCGAATACGCGTTGACGCAGGACAAGCGCACGGGCGAATACATGATGTGGGACGACACGGTGTCGAGCATGAAGCGGCTCGGCATCGGGCTGGTTGCCAGCGCTGCAATCGCGCTCGTGTTCGGCATCGCGACGGGCAGCATTCCGCTCGCGCGCGCCACGCTGTCGCCGTTCATCACGGTGATATCGATGATTCCCCCGCTTGCCGTATTGCCGATTCTCTTCATCGTGTTCGGCCTGGACGAGTTGTCGAAGGTCGTGCTGATCGTGATCGGCATCACGCCGATGATGATCCGCGATCTGCAGCAGCGCACGCGCGAGATTCCGGAGGAGCTGTGGATCAAGGCGCAAACGCTCGGTGCGTCGAGCTGGACACTCATCTTGCGGGTGATCGTGCCGCAACTGCTGCCGCGTCTTCTGATCGCATTGCGTCTCGCGCTGACTTCGGCGTGGCTGTTCCTGATCGCGGCGGAAGCGATTGCTTCGACCGACGGCCTCGGCTATCGCATCTTTCTCGTGCGCCGTTATCTCGCGATGGATGTGATCCTGCCTTACGTCGCGTGGATCACGCTGCTCGCGTGGTTCATCGACGAAGCGCTGCGCCGTCTTACGCAATGGGCGTTCCCCTGGTACAACGGAGGCCGCGCATGATCGAAATCCGCAACCTGTGGAAGCAGTACGGCGATCAGGTCGTGCTGGAGCGGCTCAATCTGCGCATTGCGGAAGGCGAGTTCTGTTCGATGGTCGGCGCGTCGGGCTGCGGCAAGTCGACGTTTCTGCGGCTGCTGCTCGGCCAGGAACGTCCGACACGCGGCCAGATCCTGCTTGACGGCGAACCGCTGCCGGCGGAGCCGGACCCGCATCGCGGCGTGGTGTTTCAGCGTTATTCGGTATTTCCGCATCTCACCGTGCTGCGCAACGTGATGCTTGGACTCGAACTGCCGCACGCACCCATCACGGGGCGGCTGTTCGGCGCGCGCCGCCGCCGCGCGCGCGATGAAGCCGTGGCGATGCTCGCGCGTGTCGGCCTGGCCGATTCGCTCGACAAGTACCCGCATCGGTTGTCGGGCGGCATGCAGCAGCGGCTCGCGCTCGCGCAGGCGCTCGTGATGAAGCCGCGCGTGCTGCTGCTCGACGAACCCTTCGGCGCGCTCGACCCCGGCATCCGCCGCGACATGCACGATCTGCTGACCGCGCTGTGGCGCGAGGCGCGGCTCACCGTCTTCATGGTCACGCACGACCTGAAAGAAGGCTTCACGCTCGGCAGCCGCGTGCTGGTGTTCGACAAGGTGCGCATCGATCCGCAAGCGCCGCAGGCTTACGGCGCGCGCATCACCTACGACATTCCGCTCGAACGCAACGGCGTGCGCGAGCCGCAGGCGGTCACGGCGATTCCGCCGCTGCTTGCCGTGCCCGCGTGAACCGTGCAACCGATGCAAACGAATCAAGGACACGACATGAACGAAACACTGCTCGACGAAACCGTGCCCGGTGGCGGCCACGCGTCGTTGATCGTCAAGCGCGGCCAGTTGCTGCGCGTCACCGACGTGCGCGGCGGCGCGAACGTCAGCATGCTGCTCTTCAACGCCGCCGAGAAAAGCGAACGGCTCAATCTGCCCGACACGCTGAAGTGCCAGCACACCGCAAAGCTGACGACAGGCCATTGCCTCTATTCCGACATGGGCCGCGTGCTCGCCGCGATCGTCGCGGATACGTGCGGGTGGCACGACAGTCTCGCAGGTGTGTCCGACGCCGCCGAAGTGCGCGAGAAATACGGCCAGGGCCGCTATCAGGAATTGCGCAACGCGTTCTATCGCAACGGTACCGACAACCTGCTCGTCGAACTCGGCAAATGGGGGCTCGGCATCGCCGATCTGCTGATGACGCTGAATCTGTTCAGCCGCGTCGATGTGACCGATACGGGCGCGATGAAACTGGTCGAGGGCAATTCGAAGGCAGGCGATTACATCGAGTTATACGCACCGATGAACACGCTCGTCGTGCTGACGGCGATCCAGCATCCGCTCGACCCGAACCCGGAATACGCGCCAAAACCCGTGAAGCTCGCGCTGCGCGCCGCCGATCCGCAAGTGGCCGAAATCTGCCGCACGTCGTGCGACGAGAACGCGCGCGGCTTCATCAATACCGAACGATTCTTTCTCTGAGCGAGCGATGCGCGCCATGACGACAACCACTCTCACAGCCAGCACGCGAGACCCCGCCGATGCCATCTTCCGTGAAACGTTGCCCGCAGGCGAACCGTGGCTCAAGGAACTGAAGGCGGGGCAGACGCTGCGTATCCGTGACGTCGAGGGCAATCAGGCCATCGATACGCTCTTCTACAGCCTTGCGAATCCACGCGAGCGCTACGACGCGCAACGCACGCTGCGCCGCCAGCAGAGCCTCTATCTGACGACGGGCACCGTGCTCTATTCGAACCTCGGCAATCCGATGCTGACCATCGTCGCCGATACGTGCGGACGTCACGACACGCTCGGCGGCGCCTGCGCGCAGGAAAGCAACACCGTGCGCTATGCGCTCGAAAAGCGCTACATGCACAGCTGCCGCGACAATTTCCTGCGCGCCTGCGCGCACGACGGCCGCCTGTCGAAGCATGACATCGCCGCCAACATCAACTTCTTCATGAACGTCCCCGTGACGTCCGAGGGCGGCCTGACCTTCGAAGACGGCATCTCCGCGCCGGGCAAATACGTCGAATTGCGCGCGGAAATGGATGTGATCGTGCTGATCTCGAACTGCCCGCAACTGAACAATCCGTGCAACGCGTACAACCCCACTCCGGCGGAGATGACGATATGGAACTGAGCACGCTGCGGCTATGGTTCTACACGATGATGAAAGTGCGCGCGGAGCGCCTGGTGCCGAACAAGCCGCAGACCAGGCTGCCGGCGAAACCCGCGGAACAGCACACGAAACACTGAACATCGCGAGCAACCGACGCGACCTGCCGTGGACGACCTCGGCATGCATGCCCACGTGGCGGGACGACCCGCCCACGCATTGAACATCCACTCATGTTCGATAAAGTCCTCATTGCGAATCGCGGCGCGATTGCCTGCCGCATTCTGCGCACGCTGCGCGACCTGCACGTCGAAGGCGTGGCCGTCTATAGCGAGGCGGATCGCGCGAGCCGCCATGTCAGTCTCGCGGACACGGCGCGCAGCCTCGGCGACGGCGCGGCGAGCGTCACCTATCTCGACATCGGCAAGCTGCTCGACATCGCGCGCGTAGAAGGCGTGCAGGCGATCCATCCCGGCTATGGCTTTCTGTCGGAAAACGCGGCCTTCGCCGAAGCCTGCGAAGCGGCAGGCATCGCGTTCATCGGCCCGACGCCCGCGCAATTGCGCGCGTTCGGCCTGAAGCACACGGCCCGTGCGATCGCCGCCGAACAGGGCGTGCCGATGCTCGAAGGCACGGGCCTGCTGGACGATCTCGATGCCGCGCTCGAAGCGGCCGGGCGCATCGGCTACCCGGTCATGCTCAAGAGCACGGCGGGCGGCGGCGGCATCGGCATGCGCGTGTGCCGTGCCGCCGACGAACTGGCCGCGCAGTTCGACAACGTCAAGCGGCTCGGCCAGAACAACTTCTCCGATGCGGGCGTGTTCCTCGAAAAGTACATCGAAAAAGCGCGGCATCTCGAAGTGCAGGTATTCGGCGACGGCAAGGGCGGGGCGATCGCGCTCGGCGTGCGCGATTGCTCGGTGCAGCGGCGCAACCAGAAGGTGCTCGAAGAGACGCCTGCGCCCAATCTGCCTGAAGGCGTCGAAGCCGCGCTATGCGATGCCGCCATCCGGCTGGCGCAAGCCGTCGCGTACCGCTCGGCGGGCACGGTCGAATTCGTCTACGACAGCGACGCCGCGCGCTTCTATTTTCTCGAAGTGAACACGCGCCTCCAGGTCGAGCACGGTGTCACCGAACAGGTGTGGGGCGTCGATCTGGTGCGCTGGATGATTGAGCTCGCTGCGGGCACGCTCGCGCCGCTCGACGTGCTGTCGCGCGATCTGAAGCCGCAAGGCCACGCGATCCAGGCGCGTCTCTACGCGGAAGATCCCGGCCGCGATTTCAAGCCCTGTCCGGGCCTGCTCACGGACGTGTCGTTTCCTCGCGCCGATGGCCGCGCTCTGCGCATCGACACATGGATCGAAGCGGGTTGCGAAGTGCCGCCCTGGTTCGATCCCATGCTCGCCAAGCTGATCGCGTGGCAGCCGACTCGCGATGCAGCGCGCCACGCGCTCGACGCCGCGCTCGAAGCCTCACGCATCTACGGCGTCGAGACCAACCGCGACTATCTGCGCCAGATACTGGCCGACGCGCCGTTCGCAAGCGGGCAGCCGTGGACGCGCTGTCTCGAACATCTGCGCTACCGCGCGTCCACATTCGAAGTGCTGGGCGGCGGCACGCAGACCACCGTGCAGGACTACCCGGGACGTCCGGGCTATTGGGCCGTGGGCGTGCCGCCTTCCGGTCCGATGGACGACCGCGCGTTGCGCCTGGGCAACCGGCTGCTCGGCAACGATGCGCAAGCGGCCGCGCTCGAAATCACGATGAGCGGACCGACGCTGCGCTTCAACACCGACGCTGTCGTGATCGTCACGGGCGCCACGCTGCCTGTCTTGCTCGACGACGTGCCGCAGCCGATGAACACGACGCTCTACGTCGCGGCAGGCGCGACGCTCGCGCTCGGCACGATACGTGGCGCGGGCGCGCGCGCCTACTTGTGCGTGCGCGGCGGTCTCGATGTCGCGCAGTATCTCGGCAGCCGCAGCACGTTCACGCTCGGCCAGTTCGGCGGTCACGGCGGACGCGCGCTGCGAGCAGGCGACGTGCTGCATCTGCATCCGCTCGCGGACCGCGAAGCGGGCGCGACGTTGCCCGCAGCGCTCGTGCATCGCCTGGATGACGTGCGCGTACTGCGCGTGATCTACGGTCCGCATGGCGCGCCCGAGTACTTCAGCGCGCGCTATATCGAACAGTTTCTGGCGACAGACTGGGAGATCCACTTCAATTCGAGCCGCACAGGCGTGCGCCTGATCGGTCCGAAGCCAGAATGGACCCGCGCCGATGGCGGCGAAGCAGGGTTGCATCCGTCGAACATTCACGACAACCCCTACGCAGTGGGCGCAATCGATTTCACGGGCGATATGCCCGTGATTCTCGGCCCCGATGGACCGAGCCTCGGCGGCTTCGTGTGCCCTGTCACGATCATCGAAGCCGACCTGTGGCAGATCGGCCAGTTGAAGGCGGGCGACAAGGTGCGCTTCGTTCCCGTCGATATCGCGACCGCGCGTGCGGCGGCCCTCGCACGCGGCAAAGAAGTGGCAACGCTCGACGAACAGGCGCAGCGGCCTCTCGCTGACGATGGCGCGACGCTGTCATCGCCTGTCGTGCTGAACGTCGGCGAAGGCGATGAGCGGCTCGTTGCGCGCCTTTCCGGCGATACGCATCTGCTGCTCGAAATCGGACCGCCCGAACTCGATCTCGTGCTGCGCTTTCGCGGCCACGCGCTGATGCAATCGCTCGAAGCGCTGCAATTGCCCGGCGTGATCGATCTCACGCCCGGCATCCGCTCGCTGCAAGTGCACTATCAGCCGGAGCAACTGCCGCTTGACGCGCTGCTCGAACATGTCGCGTCGACATGGCAGCGCGTGCTGCTGCAACAGGATCTGCGCGCGCCGTCGCGCATCGTGCATCTGCCGTTGTCGTGGGATGACCCGGCGTGCCAGCTGGCGATCGACAAGTACATGACCACCGTGCGCAAGGATGCGCCGTGGTGTCCGAGCAATCTCGAGTTCATCCGCCGCATCAACGACCTCGAATCGATCGATGCCGTAAAGCGCATCGTGTTCGATGCGAGCTATCTCGTGATGGGCCTCGGCGACGTGTACCTGGGCGCGCCCGTCGCGACGCCGCTCGATCCGCGTCATCGTCTCGTGACGACGAAGTACAACCCGGCTCGCACGTGGACGGCGGAGAACTCGGTCGGCATTGGCGGCGCGTATCTGTGCGTGTACGGCATGGAAGGGCCGGGCGGTTATCAGTTCGTCGGCCGCACGCTGCAAATGTGGAATCGCTATCGCGACGTCGCGGATTTCGCGGGGCGTCCGTACCTGTTGCGCTTTTTCGACCAGATCCGCTTCTACGAAGTATCCGCCGACGAATTGCTGCGCATCCGCGAGTCGTTTCCGCTCGGGCGCTATCCGCTGCGGATCGAAGAGACGGAACTGTCGCTGGCCGACTATCAGGCGTTTCTCGAACGCGACGCGGACGATATCGCGCAGTTCCGCGCGCGTCAGCAACGCGCGTTTCAGGCCGAACGGCAGCGCTGGCACGAAGCGGGCAGCAACGAAGACGCGTTCGAACCGCCCGCTCCCGCCGATGCCGAGATCGCGCCGCTCACGGACGGCCAGATTGCCGTCGATAGCGAAATCGCGGGCAACTTGTGGCAAGTGCGCGTCGAGACGGGCGCGACCGTCGAAGCGGGCGACGTGCTGCTCGTGATCGAATCGATGAAGATGGAGATATCGGTGATCGCGCCATGTGCGGGCACAGTCGGCGAGATTCACGTGGCGCCGGGCTCGCCTGTGCGCGCGGGGCAACGCGTCGTCGTGATCGAACAGCACGCCTGAACCGCACCGCCATTCAACGCATTCAAGGAACCCTCGACAATGGATTCATTCGATCTGCGCCTTCCCGCGCTGCGCGCCGCGTATCGCGCGGGCCGCACCACGCCGCGCGCGCTGATTGCCGCGTTGCGCGAACGCGCTGCGACGCTGAACCCGGAGTACCGGCTTTTCATTCATCTGCTGTCCGACGCTGAGATCGAGCCCTATCTCGCGGCGCTGGATTCGGCCGACATCGATTCGCTGCCGCTCTACGGCGTGCCGTTCGCATTGAAGGACAACATCGATCTGGCCGGCGTGCCGACGACAGCCGCCTGCCCGGCATTCGCCTACACGCCGCGCGAATCCGCGACACTCGCAGCACAACTGATCGCGCTTGGCGCCGTGCCCATCGGCAAGACCAATCTCGACCAGTTCGCCACGGGCCTGAACGGCACGCGTTCGCCGTACGGCAAATGCCGCAACAGCGTGCATCCCGACTATCCTTCGGGCGGATCGAGCGCGGGCTCGTCGCTGGCCGTCGCGCTCGGTGTCGCGAGTTTCGCGCTCGGCACCGACACGGCGGGATCGGGCCGCGTGCCCGCCGCGCTGAACAATCTCGTCGGAACGAAGGGGACGAAGGGACTGCTGTCGACGGCGGGCGTGGTGCCTGCGTGCCGCACGCTCGATTGCGTGACGTATTTCACCGCGACCGCGAGCGAGGCGAGCGAACTGCTCGCGCTCACGGCGCGCCATGATCCCGCGGACGCCTACAGTCGTGCCAATCCGCAGTGGAACGATGCGTCGGCATTCGGTGCAGTGCAGCGCTTTCGCTTTGGCGTGCCGGCACAACTCGAATTTGCCGGCTGCGACGAAAGCCCCGCGTTATTTGCGCAGGCGCGCGCGGCGCTCGAAGCGATCGGCGGCGAGGCGGTGGAAATCGATTTCGCGCCGTTCGTGGAAGCGGCGCGGCTGCTCTACGATGGACCGTGGGTCGCGGAGCGCTACAGCGTGGCGGGCGCATTGGTGGAATCGCAACCCGACGCCGTGCTGCCCGTGATCCGCGACGTGCTGGCCAAGGCGCCCGGCGCGACGGCCGTCGATGCATTTCGCTCGCAGTATCGGCTTCAGGCGCTGAAGCAACGTTGCGATGCCGCGCTCGCGCAACTGGATTGCGTGCTCACGCCTTCCATTCCGCGCCCCGTCACGCTCGCCGAACTGGAGCGCGACCCCATCGGCGCGAACTCGCTGCTCGGGCATTACACGAACTTCATGAACCTGCTCGACTACGCCGCCGTCGCGACACCCGCCGGATTCATGCGCAACGGTCTGCCGTGGGGCGTGACGCTGTTCGGCCGCGCTTTTACCGACCAGTATCTGCTGAGCGTGGCCGATGCGTTGCATCGCAAGCTCGCTGTGCCGTTGATCGGCGGCGCACATGACGATGGCAGCGCGCGCGCTCGAAAAGCCCGCCACGACGGGATGAAGCTGGTCGTGTGCGGCGCGCATCTCGACGGGCTGGCGTTGAACGGCCAACTGAGGGCGCGCGGTGCCCGGCTCGTCGAAGCAACGACGAGCGCGCCGCGCTATCGCCTGTATGCGCTGGCGGCAGGGCCCACGCAGCGCCCTGGCATGATGCGCGATGCGGCGAATGGCGCAGCGATTGCCGTCGAAGTGTGGGAATTGCCGAGCGCCGAACTGGGTTCGTTTCTCGCGGGCATCGACGCGCCGCTCGCACTCGGGAAGGTTGAACTCGCGGACGGACGCTGGGAGACCGGCTTCGTGTGCGAAGCGTATGGCCTGAAAGGCGCAACGGACATCACCGGGTACGGCGGATGGCGTGCCTGGCTCCAACATCTCGAGCACGAGCGCATGAAAGCGACCACTGCGTGAGCGCGGCACGGGCGGGCGCCGCCATCCGTGGCGGCGCCTTCGTGACCTGGAGCATTCGTCGATATCGTTAAGAAGACGCTACAGTCGTATCAATCCTCCCGTTCATACAAAATCGCAACGACATCTCCCGTTGTTGCGCTATTCGCAGCGCCGACGCCGCGCGCAAACCACCCGCCATTCGCCCGTCACGTGCGATCGGGTCGCACTTGAAATACAGTCCCGGTAACGTATTCTGGCTTTACAAACGCGGGCAATCGAAGGGCAGCATCGACACGCCCCTCGACATGAAGAACGCCATCATCAGCAATCTGGAACAGGCGCGCACACACGGCGCCGCTCGCGCGGCGATGGCTGGCTGGGTGTGACCTGAATCACGCCTGAAAGCCGACGCACAGAGGGAGAGCATTGTGGCTACCTTAGCGATTGCACCGGAAACATCGGCCACGGACTCCGCGCGTATCGGCATGAGCGTGGACGCGCTACGCCGCGGCGTGCTCGATAACCTCGTTTGCCTGCAGGCTCGCCCGCCCGCTATCGCGACGCCGCACGACTGGTACATGGCGCTCGCCTACAGCGTGCGTGACCGCATGCTGGCGCGCTGGGCCGCGACCTTCGAGACCTACGCCGCGCAGGAATTGCGCGTGGCGTGCTACCTCTCCGCTGAATTTCTGATCGGACCGCAGCTCGGCAACAACCTCGTCAATCTCGGCATCGAGGACAACGCGCGCGCGGCCATGCGCTCACTGGGCCAGGATCTCGACAGCCTGCTGGCGCTGGAAGAAGAGCCGGGTCTGGGAAACGGCGGGCTCGGGCGGCTGGCGGCGTGTTATCTGGATTCGCTCGCGACGCTCCAGATTCCGTCCGTCGGCTATGGCATCCGCTATGAATTCGGCATCTTCGACCAGGAGATTCGCGACGGCTGCCAGGTCGAGGTGACGGACAAATGGTTGCAGAAAGGCAATCCGTGGGAAATCGTGCGCCCGAACGTCGCGTATTACGTGGCATTTGGCGGCCATACCGAAAGCGGTAACGATGAACAAGGCCATTACTCTGTGCGCTGGGTGCCGGCGCGCATGGTCAAGGGCGTCGCCTGCGATACGCCGATGCTGGGCTTTCACGTCAATACCTGCAACACGCTTCGTTTGTGGAAGAGCGAAGCCGTCGAGTCATTCGACCTGCAGGATTTCAACGCCGGCGATTACTACCAGGCCGTGCAGGAAAAAGTGATTTCGGAAACGCTGTCGAAGGTGCTGTATCCCAACGACGAACCCGAGGCCGGCAAGCGGCTGCGCCTCGCGCAGCAGTACTTCTTCGTGTCCTGCTCGTTGCAGGACATGATGCGCCTGCTCGATCTGAAGGGCGAGCCGGTCGCGCGTTTCGCCGATATGTTCACGGTGCAACTGAACGACACCCATCCTTCCATCGCGGTTGCCGAGCTGATGCGTCTGCTGGTGGACGTGCGGCGCGTTCCGTGGGACGACGCATGGGAGATCACCTGTCGCACGCTGTCCTATACCAACCACACGCTCTTGCCCGAGGCGCTCGAAACCTGGGGGCTGCCGCTTTTCAGCCAGTTGCTGCCGCGTCCCCTGGAGATCATCTACGAAATCAACCGCCGCTTTCTCGACATGGTGCGGCGCAAATATCCAGGCGACGAGGCGCGCGTCGCGCGCATGTCGTTGATCGATGAGAGCGGTGCCAAAAGAGTCCGCATGGCCCATCTGTCGACGGTCGGCAGTCATGCCGTCAACGGCGTCGCCGAACTGCATTCGACGTTGCTGCGGCAAACCGTGCTGCGCGACTTCGCCGAGTTGTGGCCGGAGCGCTTTCAGAACGTGACCAACGGCGTCACGCCGCGCCGTTTCATGCTGCTGAGCAATCCAGGGCTCGCGCGTCTGCTCGACGGCACGGTTGGACAAGGATGGATGACCGATCTCACACGGCTGAGCGCGCTGCAAGCCCATGCGGACGACCCGGCGTTCCAGCAGAAGTGGCGCGACGTGAAATTGTCGAACAAGAAGGTTCTCGCGGAGCGGATCGCTAACGTCACGAATATTTCCGTGGACCCGAACGCGCTATTCGATATTCAGGTCAAGCGCATTCACGAGTACAAGCGGCAGCATCTCAACGCGCTGTACATCATTACGCTTTACCAGCGGTTGCGCCGCAACATCGAACAAGATGTCGTTCCGCGCTGCTTTGTATTTGGTGGGAAAGCGGCGCCGGGCTACGCGATGGCGAAGCTGATGATCCGGCTGATCACGGGCATCGCGGAGGTCGTCAACAACGACGCGGCGATGGAGGGCCGACTTAAAGTCGTGTTCTATCCCGACTTCAACGTGAAGAATGCGCATTTCATTTATCCCGCCGCTGATCTGTCCGAGCAGATTTCGACGGCAGGCAAGGAAGCGTCGGGCACGGGCAACATGAAGTTCATGATGAACGGTGCAGTCACGATCGGAACGTTGGACGGGGCGAATATCGAAATCCGCGACGAAGCAGGGAGCGATAACTTCTTTCTCTTCGGTCTGACGGCCGAACAGGTGGAACGTGTGAAGCGTGAAGGCTATCGGCCCGCGCAGATTGTCGAGGGCAACGCCGAATTGCGCGAGACGCTCAATCTGATCGCGGACGGATATTTTTCGCGCGGTGACCGGCAGGTGTTCCGTCCGCTCATCGATAACCTGCTCGGCGTCGATCCGTTCCTCGTGCTCGCCGATTACGCGGACTACGTGGCTTGCCAGCAGCGCGTGAGTGCCGCGTGGCAAGATCCTGCGCGCTGGACGCGGATGTCGATCCTGAATACGGCGCGCTCGGGGAAGTTCTCGTCGGATCGCGCGATTGGCGAATACTGTGAGCGAATCTGGAAAATCTCGCCCGTGCGAATTGCCCTCGATCAAGGCTGACGACGGGACGGTTCCGCGCTACCGCGTCGGCGCCGGTTCACGTTTTCCGCCCGGCGCGACCGTTGTCGACGGCGGCGTGAACTTCTGCGTTTTTTGCCGCGACGCATCAAGCGTCGAACTGCTTCTTTATGCAAAGCCTGATAGCGCGACGCCGTTTCAAACCATTACGCTCACGCCTGAGTACAATCGAACGTTCTTCTACTGGCACGTGTTCGTCGAAGGGCTTCCCGCGCGCGTCTGCTACACATGGCGGGTGAATCGATCCGGCGACATGCGATGCCCCCGTCACGCATGCAACGACCGTCGCGAACTTCTCGATCCGTTTGCCCGCGCTGTCAGCGATGTGCTGTGGGACCGGCGCATCGCGATCGAAGCGCCGAGCGACATGCAGCAGCGCGTGCCGCGCGCGATCGTCGTCGACCGTATGAGTGTATGCGAGCCGCAGGGCGCGCACAGCCTCGATGGTGCCGTCATCTATGAGCTTCATGTCGGTGGCCTGACGCGACACCCGTCTAGCGGTGTGCAACACCCGGGCACGTTCTCCGGACTGATCGAGAAGATTCCCTATCTGCGAGAACTGGGCATCACGCATGTCGAACTACTGCCCGTCATGGCATTCGACGAGCAGGATGTGCCGCCCGCGGTGGCAGCACGCGGTCTGTCGAACTATTGGGGTTACAGCACGCATAGCTTCTACAGTCCGCATCCGCGGTATTGTGTCGACCCTGCTCGCGCGCCCGACGAGTTTCGCGCGCTGACGGATGCGCTGCACGCAGCAGGCATCAAGGTGTTGATCGACGTGGTCTTCAATCACACCGCGGAAGCTGGCGAGGCGGGGCCCGTGATCAATTTCAAGGGACTGGTCAACGACATCTTCTATCAGCATGATCCGCACGACGAATACCGCTACCTGGACTACACGGGCTGTGGAAATACGGTGAGCTGCAACCATCCGCTCGTCACCGCCTATATCGTTCATTGCCTCGAATACTGGGTCGAAGAACTGGGCGTCGACGGTTTCAGGTTCGATCTGGCCAGCGTGTTTGCCCGTGACCGACATGGCGCATTGATGGTCGATCCGCCATTGCCGTGGGCGATCGAGTCGTCGCGCATCCTTTCGCGGGTTCCTCTGATTGCGGAAGCGTGGGATGCGGGCGGTCTCTATCATGTCGGCGCATTTCCGGGTATGGCGTGGGCGGAGTGGAACGGGCGTTACCGTGATGCGATTCGACGCTTCGTGCGCGGCGATCCCGGGATGATCGGCGAGGTTGCCACCTGCATCGCCGGCAGCGCCGATCTTTACGGCGACGATGGCAGGTTGCCGGCCAACAGCATCAATTTCGTCACCTGTCACGACGGATTCACGCTGCACGACCTGGTGAGCTACAACGGCAAGCATAACGAGGCGAATGGCGAGGAGAACCGTGATGGCAGCAATGACAATCTGTCGTGGAATTGCGGGGCGGAAGGCGCTGCGGACAATGCCGATATTGTCCGGTTGCGTGGCCAGCAGGCCCGCAACCTGATGGCCATTCTGTTTCTGAGTCAGGGCGTGCCGATGTTGCTGGCTGGCGACGAAGTACTTCGCAGCCAGGGCGGCAACAACAACTGCTATTGCCAGGACAACGCGCTTTCATGGTTCGATTGGGATTGCGCCGCGCACGCTTCGACCATGCTGCGCTTCGTGCGCGAACTGATCGCACTGCGCAAGCGCCACCCCAGCCTGCGTCGGCGGCGCTTCCTGACAGGACAGCCTGCCCACGGCCAATCGATGGCGGACGTCTCGTGGCATGGCGAGCGACTGTACGCGCCGCAGTGGCACGATCCGGGCGCACGCTTGCTTGCGTTCACGCTCGGCGGCGAAGTGCAAGACGAGGCGCCGCTTCATGTGATTCTGAACATGGACGACGCGGTGCATCGCGTCGCGTTGCCTGCGCCTGGCGGCCGGCAATGGCACCGTATCGTCGATACCGCGCGCAATAGTCCAGACGATATCGTGGCGCCGCCAGACGAGGGGACCGTGGAGACGGACCATTGTCAGGTACAGGCGCGCAGCGTCGTCGTGCTGGAGGGCTGAGCGTACAAAGTCGAAAGGCGCAGCGAGAGAGCCAGCGACGGCTTTTCGGCATCACTCGCCCGGTCGCGGATTCAAGGGGATAGTCGGTCGTCTATCACGCGCTGTGCCGCGTTCGATCCCGCTGTGATCGCGTCGTTCTCGGTATCGAAGAGGCGGTTTCCTTCATTGACGAGCCGGATCGGTACGCCTATGGGTCTTCGCGGGTCGGGTGTGCAAATGCTTACCACCGCGATATATCCGACTGGGGGGCCATAGGTGAATTCGCTCGACAGAGCCCGCACCGACTCGATCTTCACCGTGACCTCAAAGTCTTTGTACGAGTACATTTTATCCATTGACTCACTCCCAACGCAGCAAAACGCGAACACGGCGCATGTCAGGTTAAACCAAAACGCCATTCGACATCCTGAAGCATCCATTTCAGTGCGCTATTCGCGAACACGCATTGGACCAAAGTCCAATACAACATCGTTTTTGATCCGTATAGGCTCGAATCAGGTGAAATCTTCAGCGACAGGGACGCGACGCCGATCAGCAGCAGGGTCAGCGTTACGATGCGACGGCGACCAACGACGGAGGTAATTATGCGTAGAAGAAACTTTTTAGGCGCCGTCGGCGCGACGCTTGCCGTCACGGGCACTTCGCTCGTCGGCTCGCCTGCGATACGCGATGCCGTCGCAAGCGAGTCCAATACGGCGAAACGTCATGAGATCGATGCCAAGGTCAACGGAACGCTGTCGAAGCTGTATGAGACGGTCAAAGGATCAAGAGAACTGGTTTCCAAGGCGAATGGCGTTCTCGTGTTTCCCTCGGTCATCAAGGTTGGTTTCATTGCGGGAGGCGAGTACGGCGAAGGCGCATTGCATGTCGGCGGGAAATCGGTTGGCTACTACAGCACGGTCGCGGGATCGTTTGGCCTGCAGGCAGGGGCACAATCGAAAGCGGTCATCTTCCTGTTCATGACGCATGACGCGCTAAGCAAATTTCGCAATTCCAAAGGCTGGTCGGTCGGAGGCGAGGGATCAGTCGCGTTGCTAAAGGTCGGAGCGAATGGAGAGATCGACACGACAACGGCCACTGCACCCGTCGAAGCGATCGTGATGACCAACGCTGGGCTGATGGGCGACGTGTCGCTTTCAGGGACCAAGGTTTCGCGACTGAAAATCTGATCGCGAAGCAATCGCGTTTGCTTGCGGGTCCTGGCGAATCGATGGCCATATCAAACCCCGGTCCGTCAGGATCGGGTTCCCTTCGTACGACGGCTCTTTTCGATGGGAGATGATGTCATGGCGGAGCGTCGATGCCTCTTGACGGCCTTTGTTCTAGCGATCCTTCTAGCCAGTACTTCCGATGGTTCATGGGCGACGGAGCAGGCCCAGCAACGCCGCGCCGGACGCGACGTCCGGCAGGATACCCGCCAGGGTTCACGACACACCAAGCAGGACTGTCGCGCTGCGGATCAAAAAAGCAATTCGCAATGTCGTCAGGACAAGCGGCAGACGAAGCAGCACGGGCGACAGGCGGCCCGCGACATCAAGTATTGAGCGCAGCGTCAGGAATGCCGTCCTGGCAGCGTTGTGATAAATCAATGTACCGTTTGCAGCATGAAACAGGGGAATCCGATGCGTGCCCGTCTCGCGCTGATTGTCTGTGCGGTGTCTCTCACTGGCTGCAACACGCCACCGATACCGCCAGGCAAACCTCTCGACATACCCACTGCATTGGAACAGGTCATGCAGAGCCTGTGCAGCTTCAAGAAAGAACAGGCGGCGCGCGGGCAAGACGCGGGTGTCGCGATTGACTCGATCACCGTCGAACTCGATCTGACTGTCGACGGCGCGAGGAATCCGCCCGTGGCAGTCGCACCGGATATCCAGTTCATCCCCACGGTCAGCTACGGGCAGATCATCACGGCCAACAGAGGAAGCCGCTTGGCGCTAACGCTGAAGAATAAAGGCGGCAGCGGCGTTCCCGCCGGCGACTGCGAGATGACCAAAGCCGCAAAGTAGCGGATGTCGCCTCGAACGATCATGATGGCGAGGTCCTGTTGGCGTTCGTTCGGGCGGCGAGTACTTTGCGATTTTCATCGCATGCTCATTCGCGCTGATTCGCTTTAGCGCCGGCCGCCGCGTGCTCCGCCGCCTCCGCCACCCCGGGCTGCACCTGATGCACGGTTGAAGTTCGAGGACTGGACGCTCGACCGACCGCGATTGTAGTCGCGCTGGGTAGCGCTGCCTGCACCGACGCCCTGAAATGCCGTGTCGCGTCCACCGCCCTGGTAGCCGTTGCTGCGATAGCTTGTTTGCGCGCCTGCTGCACCGGCACGATTGGGCGATTGCGCGCGGTTGCCTGCCGCCGCGGCCTGATTGGACATCTGCGCGCGATTGCCCGATTCCGCATTGCGCCGCCCCGTGGTGGCGCGATTGCCGTTGGCTGCGCTACTGTTGGCCGTCTGCGCGCGATTGCCCGCCGCACCCTCACGATTCGCGCCTCCCCGATTGCCCGCACCCGCGCTATTCGGCCGGCCTGCGCGGTCGGCGGCAGCCACGTTGTTGGCGCGTCCGGTGCGGTTAGCGGCTGGCTGGTTGCCTGCTTGCGGCCGATTGGCCACGTTCGCGCGATCGGCTGGCGTGCCCGCACGTCCGCGGTAGTCGCGCCGGGCGTCGGCGCCTTGCGCGCCTCGGGCGTATTTCTCGCGCGTTGCGTTGTCACGATACGCGACGCCCTGACGATGTCCCGCATCGTGTTGCCATCTGCCGCCCTCGACCTTGGTACGGTCGAAATTCCGGTCGATATTCGTAGCCTTGTTGACGTTGATGTTGACGTCGTGACTATTCCAGTTGCAATTGCCGAAGATCGCGCCTGCGGCTGCGATCCCGAGTCCCCATGCGAACCCGGTCGCGAGCGCGGCACCGGGATAGTAGGCCGGATAGGGCGGCCAATAGGTCGGCGGATAGGCGGGCGCGCTCCAGCCGCCGTACACCACGGTGGGATTGTAGGAGGGTACATAGACGACCTGCGGATTGGTCGGCTCGATACGCACGATGGTTTGCGGCGCCGGGGCCGCTGCGCTTCCCTGGGGCGGCGGGGCGCCTTGCGTCGAAGGCGCTTCGACGATCACCTTCTGCTGCGCGTTCGACGTCAGGTTGCCTGCTTGTTGCGCTCGCACGCGCAGTCGCTGGATGGCGTCAAGCACATCCTTCTGATTGGCGAGGAACGCATCGCCAAGCCGCTGGGTCCAGTCGAGCTTGTCGTTCATGGGTTCGAGCACCTGCGGAAAGGCGACCAACGACTTGACGCTGACGTCCCACGACTGGTCCTGCACCGCTTTCACGGCCGCCTCGCCTTTCAGGTTCCGGTGCTCCTTGACCCAGCGCGCGGCATGCACGATTTCGAGCGGATACGTCGACGCCATCAGGACCTGCGACAGTAGCGAATCGGGGTAGAGCGCAATTGGGGCGACCAGCGCCTCGATCTCCTGCGGCGGCATCTGGCTCGCCGCAGGCAGGGGTTCCGACGCCGGGATGGGGGCCGATGCCGCCATCTCGACGGACGCTGCGGCAGGAGCGGAAGCAGGTGCAGAAGCGGAAGCAGCCTTGGTCTGGGACTGCTGATCCTGTTCCTTCGCCGGACAGGCGGCCAACAGGACGACGAAGCAAGTGCTCAAGAGTCGTGCGATCCAGTTCGACATTGTCATTCCCCGGTTGCGATAGGACGACCGCGGCGATTGCTGAACCCTGGTCAGGTTCTCTGTTACTTTGCCGGACGCGAACGAAGGTCATCTATATCAGACTAGTACTCGTCGTCGTGTCGATACAAATTTGACCGTTGAGACTGATGCGTCGAAAGATTGAATAATCGCGCGACTGTGTCGGAAACCGATTTCCGCACAAGCGCGAACGAAGAACAAAAAGGCTTCTCTTGAACTTTATACTGGGAGCGCTCAAGAGGCTTTCCCTTAGAACAGGTTTGGACTGAACTGTAGCAGCAACGGCAATGAGTGATTCGTGAACTGAGCTGTTCCGCGGAGGGTACGCGATCATGTCAACCGATTCACCTGTGCACCGGCGTTCAGGGTTTCGCATTCCGGTGCTCGAGTGGGCTCACGACTATCAGAAGGCGTGGATCAAGCCGGATGTTATCGCCGGTGTGACGGCCGCTGCCGTCGTATTGCCGAAGGCGATGGCTTACGCCACGGTTGCGGGACTTCCCGTGCAAGTCGGGCTTTACACCGCCTTTGTGCCGATGGTGATTTACGCATGCTTCGGTACTTCGCGGCCGCTCAGTGTCAGCACCAGCGCAACGCTGGCGATTTTGACGGCTGCCGCCGCCAACGAGGTTGTTCATGGGGGCGGCACGACTGCACTGATGTCTGCGACGGCAACGCTGTCGCTTCTGGTGGGCGCTATCCTGGTGCTCGCGGCTCTCTTGCGACTGGGCTTCGTCGCGAACTTCATTTCAGACCCGGTACTGACAGGCTTCAAAGGCGGCATCGCGATCGTTATCGTGCTGGATCAGCTGCCCAAGCTCGTCGGCATTCATGTGGCGAAAGGGTCTTTTTTTCACAACGTGTGGGCTCTGATCGTGGGGCTGCCGCATGCTTCGATGACAGCTCTCGCCGTGGGCCTCGCCACGATTGCGCTGCTGGTTGCGCTGGAGCACTACTACCCGAAGTCGCCGGCTCCGCTGATCGCGATCGCATGCGGGATCGGCGCCGTTGCTCTGCTGGGCCTGCAGGCGCGCGGCCTGGAGATTGTCGGTCACATTCCGACGGGCCTGGCGTCGCTGACGATGCCGGACTTTGCGCTGGCCGAGACGCTCTGGCCGGCAGCAGCGGGCATCGCATTGATGAGCTTCACCGAAACGATCGCCTCGGGGCGCGCGTTCGCTCGAAGCGGGGAGCCTCGTCCACTGGCCAACCGTGAATTGCTGGCAACCGGCCTGGGCAATGCAGCCGGTGCGTTGTTCGGTTCGATGCCGGCGGGCGGCGGGACCACGCAAACGGCCGTCAACCGGCTGGCGGGCGCGCGTACGCAACTGGCGGAACTGGTGACGGCGGGCGTCTCGCTTGCCACGATGGTTCTGCTCGCGCCGCTGATCGGACTCATGCCGCATGCAACGCTTGCGGCAGTGGTCATCGTCTATTCAATTGGCCTTTTCAAGCCAGCCGATTTCCGCGCGATTCTCGAAGTCAGGCGCATGGAGTTCATCTGGGCGCTGGTTGCGCTCGTGGGCGTCGTGCTGGTCGGCACGCTGAACGGCATTCTCATTGCGATCGTCGCTTCGCTCGTCGCACTTGCGTACCAGACGTCCGACCCGCCTGTCCACGTGTTGCGCCGTATGCGCGGTACGAACGTGTTTCGGCCGGTATCGCGTGAGCATCCCGACGATGAAGCGTTTCCCGGGCTGCTGCTTCTGCGGCCGGAGGGACGGATCTTTTTTCTGAATGCTTCCAACGTCGGCAACAAGATTGCGCCGGTCATCGAGCAGGCGCACCCCGACGTGGTGGCGCTCGATATGCGAGCTGTCTTCGATCTGGAGTACACGGCCCTGAAGATGTTGACCGACGCCGAGAAGAAATATCGCGAAAGCGGCGTCGACGTGTGGCTCGTCGGTCTCAATCCGCAAGTCGCTGCCGTCGTCGAAAACGCACCGCTTGGAAAAGCGCTTGCAAGTGGGCGCATGTTCCTGAACCTGGAAGAGGCGCTTGCCGCATGGCAGACGCGCTGCGGACGCAATTCATCAACAAGCTAATTCAAAAAGCGAAATTCACCCTTGCGTACGATGCGCTTAATTATCCGCGACGACCTTTCTACACTCGACGCGTGGCGTGCCACTGCCGCCACGGAGACAAGTTCGCGCGACGGTTTGCGTTGATGCATCGCAATGGACCGTCTGCGCCGCAATTCGAGTCCAATCGAGGAGGGAGCAGGTCATGAAGGCAAGCAGCACATTAGTCGCGGCCGCCGCCGCGCTCGCGTTGTCAGGCGGCGCTTTTGCACAGGCCAATAACACGCTGGCCACGCCGAGCACGCGGTCGCCGGTCGTGAATGCGGCGAGCGGTTACGGCACGCCTGCCGCGAGCAACTCGGACAGCGGCATGAGTGCCGGGTCGCCCAATTCGAATGCGCAGAAGGGCGCGAACGGCAGCCCGACGCCGGCAACCACCGCTTTCGGTGTCAACAATACGCTGGCGACGCCCAGTACCGCGTCGCCTGTCAAATAACCGCCAAGCCGCATGGCTTGGCTTCTTGGAGTCGTCGCGGTTGTTTCAGTCAACTGCGACGATATTGCAGTGCAATGCCCTGGCTGTGCATGCATCCGCAGCTGACGGTCAGATGGCGCAGATCATCGCGTCCGAGTCGGCGATGTGCCGCACAATCGCGGCATTGACGGCATCGGCGTGCGTGACGGGCCCCATGTGTCCCGCGCCCGCTACCACGGCAAGGCGCGCCGCGGGCAGTAGCATCGGCAGGCGCTCGGCGATCGCGCGCGTTGGGACGGGCGCATGCTGGCCGCGCATGACGAGTGTCGGGATGCGAAGCGTTGCATATGCGCTGGCGGGCGTGCGTTCGTCGAGCAGTGCGCGGAAGTCGAGTGGTGCCTTCGGCGCCCAGCGCGTGAGCGCGGCCTGCACCGATGGCCGCAGTGCTTCCCATGCCCCCCCGGCCGCCCCAGTAGTCGACGAACGAAGCGGCTGCGCCGCGATAGTCGCCGCAGTTCACGCCATCGGCGGTGCGCTTCGAAATCGCGACGATTTCCGCGAGCGCGTTCGCTCCGTACGCGCCCATCGTCTTGAGCAGATGAAACGCCGAGGGCTCGTAGAGCGTCAGGCTGGCGAGACGGTCGGGCCGCTCGAGTGCCACACGCAGTGCCACGCCGCCGCCATACGAGTGGCCTACGAGATGCACTTTGCCGTGCGACGCGTCGATGATGCCGATGGTCCTCGCGGCTTCGTCGGCCAGCGAGAACGCGCGCTCGCCGCTCCACGGCCCCGCGCTGTCGCAGCCGTAGTGCTCGGGTGCGACGAGCGCGTGACGTGCGTCAAGCGCCTCGCCGAGCTTTCGCCATTGCGCTGCGCCCGAGCCTGAGCAATGCAATGCGATCACGGGCGTCGCAGGTGACAAGACCTGCTTTAAAGCTGTGCTGTTCATGTCGTTCATGGGGTTCGCATAGTGTGAACGGATGCTGGGCCAGACTGCGTTACGCGTCGATCTCGAGCGAATGCATGCGGCGTTCGAGTTCGCCCATGTCGACTGCGGACGCGAGATACGCATCGCGTCGACTGTTTTCGGCGCGCTCCAGCGCTTTTCTCAGCAACAGGAAGAGGTAGGCGAGCATGGTGTCCTCCGGGCGGGTCATGTGTTCCATCGCGTTTCGGCATGAGCAGCGTGTACGCGCAGAGTCCGTGCCATGTCGCGGCGAGGCTTGCCGTGTGGACCTCACGGCGGTTTGCGCGGCCTTTTGGACCGCGAATCGCCGTTGTGAGACCAACAGAGCGCGTGATGAAAGTTGGGCTTTCGCAAACACACGCGCTGCGCCCAAATGCTTTCACCAACGTTCCACCACGACTTCGAGATACTCGCTCGGGAGAACCAGTGTTGCGTCGTTTGACCGGTTGCGACTCTCGATCAATGCCATCAGATCCGTATGGAATGCCATCTGCCGTTCACCTTCGAGCGCCCCAAATGCCTTGTTCATCGGCCCATAAAACGCGCGGAACACCTCGACGAAATGTGCCGGTGAGCGATAGCGGAATGTGAAATCGCGCGTGGTCGCGGTGATCTGCCTGGCGCTGCCGTCGAACAGTTCTTCGAGGCGCGCATTCGTGCCCCACAGCGCAGGCGACTTCACGCCCGCTGGTGGCGCGATGTACTTGCCGATCGTCTTGAACAACTGCCCGATGAAACTCTCCGGCGTCCAGTTGGCGAGACCGATCCGCCCGCCCGGCTTGCAAACGCGCGCGAGTTCAGCCGCCGCCTTCGTCTGGTCAGGCGTGAACATCACGCCAAAGGTGGACATCACGATGTCGAATGAGGCATCCGCGTAGGGCAACGCTTCCGCATCGGCTTGCTCGAATTGCACCGACAGTCCTTCGGCTTGCGCGCGCGCACGGCCTGAATCGAGCAGTGCGGCGACGTAGTCTGTCGACGTGACATCGCACCAGCGGCGTGCCGCGGCCAGCGTCGCATTGCCATTGCCTGCGGCAACGTCCAGCACGCGGCTGCCCGCGCGCACATCGAGCGCTTCACAGAGGTTCTCGCCGACGATTTGCAGTGTCGTGCCGACGACGGCGTAGTTGCCCGTCGACCAGGCCGCCTGTTGGCGCACCTTGATGGCGGCGAAGTCGGCGACGGGTGCGGGAGCGGAATCAACAGCGGACATATGAAAACTCCTGAGGGATCGAGGCAGCGATGCCTATGGACATGCAAGCGACGTATAGGCGTACAGGCGTGTGTGCGTATAAGCGTCTCTTTGTTGCCGAATTGCGTGAGTGCTAGTATCTGCAAGCAAGTCGTAACGATGAATGACCAGGCGTCCAGATGTTTTGCGCAGGACGCCGAAACTGATGGGCACTTTCATGGATGCTTTTTCAGATGTTCTTCGCGTCGTGCGTCTCGGCGGGGCGGTATATCTAAACGCCGACTTAACTGCGCCGTGGTGCGTCGTGGGACACGTCACGCCCGATCTGTGCGGCGCCTTTTTGCCGCGCACCGAACGCGTCGTGTCCTATCACCTCATCACAGAGGGAAGCTGCTGGGCAGCACTCGTCGACGACCCGACGTCTGCGATCCGTGTCGACGCCGGCGAGCTTCTCGTGGTGCCGCAAGGCGAAGCGCATCTGATGGGCAGTTCGCTCGATCTCCAACCTGCGCCTTCCGACGAACTGGTGTCGAAGTATCTGAATACTTCACCGGGCGAAGTGATGATGCTGAATTACGGCGGCGGTGGCGAACACACACGGCTCATTTGCGGCTTTCTCGCCAGCGACGATTCGTTGACCAACCCCGTCCTTTCCGCGTTGCCTCGAATCTTCAAGATCGACATGCGCAACGATCCGCAATCTGCGTGGCTCGAATCATCATTGAAACTGGCGGCGCTCGAAGCGGCCGAGTGGCGCGTGGGCAGTGCGACTGTGCTGGCGCGGCTTTCGGAGTTGTTGTTCGTGAAGGCGGTGCAGCGTTGCATTGAAACGCTGCCGGCCGACCGCAAGGGTTGGCTCGCAGGCGTGGGCGATCGCTTTGTCGGCCGCGCACTCGCCATGCTGCATGCGCAACCCGCATACGGCTGGACCGTCGACGAACTCGCGCGCAAGGTGGGCCTCTCGCGTTCGGCGCTTGCGCAGCGTTTCACGGAACTGCTCGGCCAGCCGCCTATGCAGTACCTCGCTCGCTGGCGCCTGCAGATCGCGGCTCAGGCGTTGCGCGAGGGCAATCAGACGCTCGCGGTTGTCGCAGAGCAGGTCGGATATGAATCCGAGGCCGCATTCAATCGCGCCTTCAAACGCGAATTCGGAATGCCGCCAGCCAGTTGGCGACGCAGCAAGAGCGTGGCGGTCAACCGTGCCTCGATCGGCGATGCGTATGCTCGAACATCGGGCGTGTCTGCTGAAGAGTCTTCCTTGACGAGTTGAGCCGCTTTGCAGCCACGCTGCACCTACCCGCGAATGTCCGGTCCCGACGCGCGCGCGAATTTCCTTTGATAGTCGCTCGGCGACAGACCGGTCTTGCGCTTGAACAGTTGTCGGAACGTACTGAGATCGCCATAGCCCACGCGTTGGCTGACCGTCTCGAGCGCAATAGGCCTTGATTCCAGCAACTGTTTGGCGACTTCGATGCGCAGGTTCTGCAGATAGGTCAATGGCGCGAGACCGACGGCGAGCTTGAAACGCCGGTTGAGCGTCCGCTCGCTGACAGCGAGCCAGGCGGCGAGATCGCTCAGCCGAAACCCCTGCTCTAGCGTGGCCTCCATGCGCTGCTGAGCGCGTGCGACAAGAGGATCGGCATGTCCCTGTTGGTCGAGAAGCTTTGCGTAAGATGCCTGGGACGTGCGGTTCATGTCGATCAATAGCGACTTCGCTGTCATCGCGGCAAGCTTCTCGCCCGCGAACATTTCGACTAGCCGCACGGCAAGGTTGAGGTACGACGTCACAGAGCCGCCCGAGACGATATGGTCTTGCGCGGTCAGGATCTCCGATGCCCGAAGCTCGACGCGCGGATAGCGCCGCGCGAAGTCCGACGCAGTGGCCCAGTGTGTCGTGGCGACCCGGCCGTCCAGCAAGCCCGCCTCGGCAAGCAGATAGTTGCCGGTGCAGTACGCGGCCAGCACGGCGCCCGCCTGGTGTTGGCGCCGTAGCGCGGCGGCCAGCGCGTTCACCAGCTTCTTTTGGCCGACGAATTCGTCCATGTTGGAGAAGAAAGGGGCCGTGACGAGAATGGCGTCCGCGCGCTTACGTGGATCGATCTTGCCGTCCACGGAAATGCTCTGGCCCGATGCAGCCTTCACGGGTTCGCCGTCCAGTGATTCCACGCGCCACGCGAACCTCGGAACAGGCTGGCGACGACGTGCGGCTTCCCGCGCACTCAGCTGATTGGCCGCGTTGAGGACGTCGATGGGGCCCGCGACGCCGGATGCCAGAATTCCGTCGTAGACCCAGATGCGGATCGTGATCATTTGCGTGTGTGTCTGAAATGCCTCGCATGATGGCAATACTGCCACTTCCGGATTCTTCCGTAAAGGCTGATGATCGGCCAATCGAGACAACTTAGGAAGGAGCGACACCATGCCAATGATCGACGCGCTGTGGCCGGAAAATGCCTTGACGCCCGAAGCGGAAGCACATCTGGTCAAGGAATTGACCGACATCCTCATCAAGGCGGAAGGATATGACCCGTCCAGTCCGGTGGCGCGGCGCGTCACCGTGCTTCATCTACACCGTCCGGCGGCCGTGTTCGTGGGTGGAGAGCGTTCGGAGGCGATCCGCTACCGGATCATTCCGTCGGCGCCTGAGGGGCAATACACCGACGAATCGCGTAGAGCACTCGTCAAGGCCGTGACGGAAGCCGTGGCTCGCGCCGAGAGTCGCTCGTTCGAAGAGGTAGCGCCGCGCGTCTGGGTATTCCCGACGGAGATTCCGGACGGAACCTGGGGAAGTCGCGGGGCCATTTACACGCTGCCGGAGATTCACGCGCTGCTGGCAGGCGAATCCGAGTTCGCGGCGGGCGAAGCGCGGCTTGCGCGGCGGCGCCGTGAAAAGGCGCGTCTTACGCTCGCTGCGGCGCTCGACGCCACGCAGGCGCGAACGACGCGGTCGTAATCGCGCAGCACGATGCCAGGCGGGCCGCTTGCGATACGGTCCGCGTGCGAAGGCATCGTGCGATGCGCCAAAGCGCGTGGGTTATCGATCGGTTCAATCGATCGAAGGTGCCTCAATTCGATTGAACCTGACTTACGCTGCTCGGCAATCCGACGAAACCCTGTGTCTTCTCCAATGCATTCATTGCATCGAGCAGCGCGGCGGCGCGCAGGTGAGCTTGCGCTTTTCCAGGTCGAGCCAACCGCCTGCTGACGTCACGCGGGCGACCGTCTTGCCATCGCGCAAAAAACACATTGCGCAACAGCATACGGCTGCCATCTGCGGATAGACTGGCGCGCACGAAGCTCACCGTGAGCCGGTCGAGCAAATGGATTTCAAGAAATACTCGATCTCGTTTTTCATGACGACGGGCTCTATGCGCAACTTCATGAACTCCGACATCGCGAAACGTTTTTTGCGAAGTACAGCATTCGTGCATCAACGGCCTTGTCGAGATAGGCGGTGTTGCGCATAGGCGAGTTGAAGGTTATATCGCCCCAGCCGGCGAAGAGTTCGGTTTCGAACATGGCGTTTGATCTTCCGATAAGCGTTCGGGAAGCAGCGTGAACGAAAATGAAGGGGGCGTGAAGGAGAATGAAAGCACGACAGCAGCTATTTGCTGTGTCGATTAAAAGCTTCCTCGACAGAAAATTTCTTTCTGACGCAACGCTCGCGGACCAGGCTGGAACTATCGATTCTATCCGCTTTACTGCCTAAGCGGCTTTTCCGTTGTTTCGGACCCAACGTGCCTTTGTCGCCTGGCAGGTTTGCTCGGGATGTGCAACGATAGTCGTGCAACGCGCATGTGTCTGAACACGCAGACAAACCAACGGGGAGGATAGATGAGAGAAAACGCCAAGACGCTATTCGTCGCTTCCGAGGACATTGCAACAGCGTTGAACCTGCTGGAGAGCATCGAGGTGGAGATCGGCTTCGATAGCGACGATCCCGAGAGCATCGAGCGGGCAATTCTCGCCGTCGAGGAGGCGATCAATGCTCGCCTGAGCGGTCACCGCGGGGATGCGCGCATCGAGTCGGCCATCCTTCGGGTCAAGTTGGACTTCCGCTGTGCAATCCTCGATCAAGCCTCAGCCGACGACGATGCCGACGAAGAGTCCATCGGCATCGTCCACACAGTGCACTGAAAGTTACGCCGCATCGAGCGACATCATTCGAAGTAGACGCGCGCTTGCGCATGCTCGGTGTGGCTAACTGATTGACTCGTCCGACGGACATCCTTGGTATTTCCCTCAGCTTCAGAAATCGCTGTTCGCGCCGTTAACAAGGTGTTTTGCGTGCGTCTCGATGAGTCCGTTTTCCCATGCAATGGGAAGGATTTTCCGTTTGAGCGTGACGTAGACGCAATGTCGTCACAGCGCGTGGAACGGGAACAAGCGTAGAACTGCGCGGCAATTTTTGCTGATAACGTCATGCCGCAGACCTCGTTTCGAAAGCGAACGGAAAGTATTTGCACGCGAAACGATGAAGCGTTACGTCACGATACAGTTGTGTCATGTCTTCCCTGCTAAGCTCGCACGAGCATGACGGCGCCGTGCTGTCGTGCGGGCGAAAGCATTCGCTTTCGCCATAATCCGCTGAGCGGGATCATGCAAGATGCGAGTCCGGTTTAAACGCTTTGCCATTACAACGGCCAGGAAGCTGGCACGTATCCGGTTTCATCGGCACCACGCCATTCAGGCGAGCGCCGCGCTTGAAAGTATCGAGAAACGGCGCGGCAAGACCGACCCGGCCTTGATAAGACAGGCAGACACGTACGCGCGCGACGTGTTCGGCAGCGTTGCCTACGCACCGTGGCTGCGTGTCTATGCGGCATTCAACGGCAGATTCAAGGAAGGCTGGATTCCCGACAATTACTACGGTGCTGTCGTGGTGCCGCGAACCAAAGGCTGGTATGGCGAGTTGTCAAAGCTCAAGTCGATATCGGCACAACTGTTTCGCGACCCTGCGCTACCAGACCTCGCGTATCTGGCCAACGGTGCATTGTTCTCATCCGGTAACGCGGCCATCCCCGATGACGAAGTGCGCGACATCCTTTTCAGCGAGACGGATCGCGTCGTATATAAGCCCGATCATTCCTCGCAAGGCAAAGGCATCCTGTTTCTGGATCGCGACTCGTTCGAGCATGCAACCGTTCGAAAACTCGGCAACGGTGTCTTCCAGAGATTCGTCAGGCAGCACGAAGTATTCGAGGGTTTTGCGCCCGGTGCCGTCGCGACAGTGCGTCTTACGACGGTCGTCGAGCGCTCGGGTGAGATCTCGTTGCGATCCTGCTTTCTGCGGCTCGGCAGAGTGGGCGACACGCACATCACGCCGGCGCGAGAAGTCTGCGTTCCCGTCGAGGTCTCGACGGGCGAGCTGGCGCAGCACGGCTATCTGAACGACTGGATAGACGTGCAAGGACATCCGGACTCGAATCTTCCGTTTGACGGAATAAAAGTACCCGCGTTTGCAGCATGCGTGATGAAAGTGAAGCAACTTCATCGCCAGGTACCGTTTGCCTGTTGTGTCGGCTGGGATCTTGCGATCGATGCCGACGAAAGCGTCAACGTGCTGGAATGGAATGCCGGACATAATGACATCAAGTTCGCGGAAGCCACGCAAGGACCGTGTTTTTCGGATCTCGGCTGGCAGCATCTTCTGTCGCGGGAGCATGTTGCGATGCCGCTGTCGCTTGCGCGCGTCGCTGGCAATCCGCGATAGTTGCATTCCGTGTGAATGGTCTCGCCCGCCAATTCGCTTTTAGCGCACTCAGCGTTGTCAAGCTGCGCCCATGTTGCGTCCATCCCTTTGTCGTCTAAAGTAGGTGATGCACGGGCGCCGCGTTCGTAGAGATTCGTCTGCGCAATGACAGCGGCGCGCCATCCGCCGATGGAAAGCAGCTGGAGGGATTCATGGAATGCACCGAAATATACGCCGATCCCGACGGACATTCGGCGTTCAGGACCATTCGCGCGTTCGACGTGAGTGAGGTGTTGTTCAATGGCAAGACCTTGTCACTATCGCCGCCGCAGCCGTGCGAGAGCATGCTCGTGCATGAGTTCGATGCGGGCTATTTCCTTGATCGGCATAACCCGCCGTCAAAGCAATACGTCGTCGTTCTCGAAGGGGAGCTTGAAATTGCCGTGCGAGGCGGAGAGCTTGCCCAGCGTTTTGCGGAGGGATCGGTGTTCGTCGCGGGCGATCTGCAGGGATCGGGACATTCGACGCGCGCAATTCGATCAGGCCGCGCTTTAGTCGTCAACGTACGGGGATGAAGCCATGCTGCTCGAACATCAACTGACAGTGGTGACGGGGGGCAGCAGCGGCATCGGGTTTGCCACCGCAGAACGATTCGTGGCTGAAGGCGCTCGCGTGGTAATCAGTGGACGTCATGCGGAAAAGCTGCAACGTGCTGCGCAGAAGCTCGGCGAGAACGCGCTGCCGATCGTTGCGGACGCCGCCCGTCCGGATGACATGCAACGCCTCTACAAGACGGCAGTCGACCACTTCCATTGCGACGTCAACGTGGTCGTCGCGAACGCCGGCATTTCCCGGCAAACGCCAGTGCGCGAAACATCGCTGGAACAATTCTCCGAGGTGATGGCGGTCAATGTCGGCGGTGTGTACTCGACGGTACGCGAAGCGCTGCCGTTTTTGTGCCGGCCAGCGTCGATCGTGCTGGTTGCATCGCTTGCTGCCAATCAGGGCACCAAGAATTTCTCTGCATATTGTGCGTCGAAAGCGGCTGTCGTTTCGCTGGCAAAGAGCTTTGCCGCTGAACTTGTCGAGTTCGGTATCCGGGTGAACAGCATTTCGCCGGGGGTCGCGAATACGCCGATCTTCGAAACGTTGGACATGTCGGAAGCGCAATTGCTGGAGTGGGCGAAAGTCATACCGATGAAACGGCCCGCCAGCCCGGCCGAGATCGCTTCGGCTATCCTCTTTCTCGCAACCGATTCATCGCGTTACATGACGGGCGCCGATCTCGCTGTCGACGGAGGCATGTCGGGTATTAGCCCATTTTGAAGCTCGCCAATGACTGGCGATTGTTTCTCAACATTTGAGAACGGCACCCGGGTTCCAGGTTTGCATTTGCGAAGGTTCATAAGGCCGAAAGGCTGCAATCAGACCGGGCGAATCTCGCCGCTTGCGCGCGCGCTTTTATTCTTCTTTGCTTCGGCTTTGCGGCACATATCGAGCAATACCCAACGCGCGACCGTATCCGGACGATCCATTCCGTACTGGGCGCAACGGATATCCTCGGCTGCGTAGACGATGACCGTGCCTTCGATCACCCGATATGAGCCCTCGTACGTCATGCCGGCAAGCGTGACGAAAACGGGCCGCTTTTCTTCGTAATGAGCTGAGGCCATTTCGGATATTCGAATTATTCAAAGCAAAAACTTAATCGTTCGAATTTCGATCGTCAACTCAATATACGTTTTGATGCAGGTGCGGGCCTCACGCGTAGTCCGCATTCTGAAGCGCAACTGGCAATCTGACGAAGCAGTGGCGTCTCTCCTGGGGCGCGTTGCGGCCGTCGCGGCAAGCGCTCCGACACCTTCGCGTCGGAGCGCTTCGCGCTTTACGTGCGCAAGGATCGCAGTCCGTTGCGCACTTCATTGGCGAAAATCATCGGTTCTTCCCATGCCGCGAAGTGGCCGCCTGTCTCCGGTTTGTTGAAGTAGATCAGATTGTGATAGGCCTTTTCGGTCCAGCTCTTCGGCGCCTGATAGTTCTCGCCCGGAAACGCGCTGACAGCGGCAGGCACGTTGACGTCGGCGGCAAGAAAGAAATTCGCGTGCGATTCCCAGTAGAAACGCGCCGCCGAAATACCCGTGTTGGTCACCCAGTAGAGCGTGATGTCGTCGAGCACATCGTCGCGCGTCAGCGCGCCCGCCGAATGTCCGTTGACGGGATGGCCGAGCACCGCTGCGCTCAGCGCCGCAGCGGGTTGGCCGTAACCGTCGCCGTGATCGAGCAGCCAGGACGCTAACGCGACGGGCGAATCGGCGAGTCCATACAGCGTTTGCGGCCGCGTACCCATTTCGACCGCGTAGCCGCGCTTCTTCTTGAAGTTCGCGCTCAATTGCTCGTACGCGTGCTTCTCTTCGTCCGACAGGCCGGCAGGCATCGGATCGCCTGCCGCCAGCGACTTCAGAATGTCCGCCGGCACGGAGGCCGGGAAGTTCACATGAATGCCGATCAGTTCGGGCGGCGCCTGCTTGGCCATGATGTTCGTGACAATCCCGCCGAGATCGCCGCCTTGCGAAGCAAAGCGCTCATAGCCGAGGCGCTTCATCAACGTGACCCACGCGCGCGCCGTGCGTTCGGGTCCCCAGCCCGTCGTGGTCGGCCGGGCCGAAAAGCCGTAGCCTGGCAGCGACGGAATCACAAGGTGAAATGCATCCGAAGCAGGTGCGCCATGCGCAGTCGGATTGACGAGCGGATCGATGATCTTGAACTGTTCGATCACCGAGCCGGGCCAGCCGTGCGTCACGATCAACGGCATCGCGTTGTCGTGCTTCGAGCGCACATGGATGAAGTGGATATCGAGTCCGTCGATCTCGGTGATGAACTGCGGATACGAATTGAGCCGCGCTTCGCATTTGCGCCAGTCGTAGCCCGTCGCCCAGTATTGCGCGAGTCCCTGGATGGTCGCGAGTTGAATGCCCTGCGATTCATCGGGTACCGTCTCGCGGTCGGGCCAACGCGTGGCCTTGATGCGTCGCCGCATATCGACGAGTTGCGCTTCGGGAACGTGCACGCGGAACGGACGGATGGCCGTCTTGTCGCCGTTCGCCGGCTCCGTGATCTTGCCGGCGGCGGGCGCTGTGTCCGCGAACGCGAGGCGGCTCAGGGAACCTGCGGCGAGAGCCGCGGCAGCGACACCGACAAAGTGCCGGCGCGATTGGG
Organism: Paraburkholderia bengalensis; assembly: GCF_037126505.1. NCBI lineage: Bacteria > Pseudomonadati > Pseudomonadota > Betaproteobacteria > Burkholderiales > Burkholderiaceae > Paraburkholderia > Paraburkholderia bengalensis. The sequence goes on along the minus strand of NZ_JACFYJ010000004.1, from coordinate 4,453 downwards.
ATTGGGGCGTGTCGTTTGACATTGAATCGGTCTCCGGTGCGGATCAATGTGTTGCCTTGCGTGCGAAGTCGGCGGCATGCAGTTTCACGATCGACTGAGTGAAATGCCGTGTGATCGCCGTCATGCGTTCTGCCAACTGCGATGCCCAACCTCGTTCTGCACGTCAAGTTGCTTGAGGAAACCATGTTGCGCTGTTTCCCCGTTGGACGTATTAGAAGGCGCGCGTGTATCCGGCACGTGTCGTCAAGCGGCGCGAATGTATGCGTTTGTATTGCCCGACCACGCGGATACATGGCGATACAAGCGGATGATCGGAAGCAAAGAATGCCAGTGCCGGACAGGCAAATGGTGCAACGCGACGTCTATCATCAAGTGCTGTCGCGTCTAAACGGCGACTGGCTTTTTCAGAACACGATGAAAACCTTTGCGAGGCTGAAACATGAATAACGGCGATCAGGACGCTCAACTCCGTATCTCACCGCGCATTGCGGTCGCCGAGACCGCCAAGGTTCTCTGGCATCTGCGCGGCATTGTGGTAATTTTGTTGCTGCTTTTCCTGATCCTGGCGACAGTCATGTATTACTGGGGCGGCACCGTGAACCTCGTCACCCGGGGACCGTCAACAATGGGCGACACGCTTTATTTTTGTGCGATTACGGCATTGACGATCGGCTACGGCGACATGGTTGCGACGACGACGCTTGGGCACCTCGTCGCTGTATTCCTCGGATTGATCGGCCTGTTGGGAACGGGTGTCATGACGGCTTCAGCGGTGTATGGAATCCAGGCGGCTGCGCGTCGATCCGGGCTGGTGTCGCGTTAAGGCATGTGTGCACGGCGGTAAAACCTACAAAACCGGTTGGCAATCTGCAGCGTCCATTGGCGTGCATGGGGCCACGTAAGGGGCCGTGGCCCTATGATCGGGCGTTTGCAGCGCCGATCTTTCGGCTGCGACGGATATGATCGGTTTCCGCGTCCTCAGTGTAGCGGCGGGCGGCGACCGGGCAGATGGCGAAAAACTTGCATGCGGTTATAGCATCGGCGGATACCGAGGGAACGCATGACTTTATCGGACTTTATCGAAGCCAACCTGGCGCAACTGGTCAACGAATGGGTCGATTACGCGCGCACCATCGACCTGGCCGACATCAAGCTCGATGAAAACCAGTTGCGCAATGCAGGCCGCGACATCCTGACCCGGATCGCAGCCGACATGCGGGAGCCTCAGACGGCTGCACAGCAAAAGGCCAAGTCTCGAGGCAACCGGCCCAATCGTCAAAGTGATTTCAATGTCGTCGCTCATCAGCATGCAGACGATCGTCTTTCTCAAGGCTATGGCATCAACGAGGTAGTGGCGGAATATCGCGCGCTACGCGCCAGCGTTCTGCGCACATGGCTGCAGACAGCGCGGGACAACGTCACGGCATTTCAGGAGATGATCCGCTTCAACGAGGCGATCGATCAGATGCTCGCCGAATCCGTGCGGCAATACGCGCAACGGACCGAACGCATCAGGGATCTGTTTGCGGGCGTGCTGGCGCACGACCTGCGTTCTCCTCTCGGGGCGATCATCAATTCGGCGGATGTGCTGCTGCGCGACGGCGCGCTGTCGGCGACGAGCGTGAAAGCGGCTGCGAACGCGCAGCGCGGGGCGGTTCGCATGAAGCGCATGATCGACGATCTGTTCATTTTCACGCGCACCCGGCTGGGCGACACGCTGCCTGTCGATTTCACGCCGCAGGACATGAGGCGCATCGCCGAAGACGCAGCCGACGAAGTGCGCGCCACTTACCCCGACGTGCACATCGACGTGGGCCTGACGGGCGAACTCACGGGCGCTTGGGACGGCGCGCGCGTCGGCCAGATGCTCGTGAATCTGCTCGCGAACGCGGTCCAGCACGGAGCGGGCGATATAGCTGTGCGCGCTACCCGGGAAGGCGAAGACGTGGTGCTCGCCGTATCGAACTCGGGCGCGCCGATCCCCGCCCGCGCGCTGCCGACACTGTTCGATCCGTTGACGCGCGCCAGCGTGCTGCCTGTGCGCCGCGGAACGGCGCCCGGCATGGGCCTGGGTCTCTACATCTGCCGGTGCATTGCGCAGGCACATCACGGCATCATCCAGGTCGAATCGACGGATGAGGCGACGGTCTTCACCGTGCGGATGCCGCGCTTTCCGGCGAGTCCAGCGAGTCCCGCTGGTGCCCCGAATCGCTAGCCAGGCCGTGTTGTGCACCGCGAGACATGCTCAGCGCGCAAGCAGGGGCTTGGTCTGTTGATCTCGACGGCGCACGCGCGCTTCGACACCACGTCACTGACGTGTCGGGCGCTCATGAGCAAGTCTGGCATCACAGCGATGTCGGCATCACGCTCGACCAGTCAGGCAAGGCATCGAGATCCGGCCGCATCGTCACGCTTTCCTGTTCGTTGGGGTCCGTTCTTGCGATCACGGCGACGCAGGCCTCGCTCGCGCTCGTGTTGTACGGAATGTGCGGCACCCCTGCGGGGATGTAGAAAAAGTCGCCTGCCCGAACCACCACATGGTGCTCCATGCGTTCGCCATACCAGCAGCCGGACACGCCGCTCAGCTGATAGATGGCGGTCTCATGTTCCGCATGCAGGTGCGCCTTGGCGCGGGCTCCGGGCGGAATGGTCGCAAGCTGAAGGTGCATATGCTTCGCTCCCACACTTTCCGCTGAGATACCGACAGCGTAGGTGAGTCCTTGCTTTCCCTCGAACTGCGAGCCAGCTTGCACGAGCTGGCAGGTGTCAGGCTTGCGTGCGCTAGTGTTCATCGCTTCTCCAGACAATGAGCGCCGACCTCGGCGAAATAGCGGGAATGAGACGCAGAATACACCCGTGCCGTGTTGGCAGCCGTCGCGCGCGGCATATCAGCGCCAGTTCGATCCCGTTTGCATTCCGAACTATTTTCACGATAACGGCGTGCTTCGGAAATCGAAATGGATTTGCGAAGCCGTAGCGTGTAAAGCGATTCGAAAAGGCAATTCTTGCGCCGTACAGAGTTAACCCTTATCTTCGTCGCGCAATTATGGCAATATAAAGGGATCGGTCGAAATTATTCGTATTAATATTATAAAAGTAACGTCGACAGCCGAAAAAATATCCAGAACAATCATGGATATGCCTTTTATCCCGGCCTTCGAGGCAGATCGCCCCCATTACCGGCCAATTTGGAAAACATGGGGCCGATTTCACCCCGCATTATCGCGATCAATCCTTTTCTGCATTCACGCCAATAACGTTACACGGATGAAACGTTTATAATTCGTCTGCCCTAAAAAACTTCCGTAATTAATACCGCAGCAGCAGAAGTTCTGTTATCTGTGCGTAACAACTACCGAAGCGGGCATTTGCGTGTAGCCAGACAGGATTCCGCCCGGGAAAGGGTGCGCATGAGTCCCGTCTGGCGGTTTAGCTGTCAATTCGCGCGCGGGCTCTGCATTGCAGGAACCGGCGCGCGGATTCCGGTTGTTCGATAGCAGGATGGCGTTGAACGTCGTCGGGCCGTGTCGGTTCGTCGACAGCATCGTGTCGTCAAAGCAGACGTCCTTGATCACGGCTTACAGTAAGTCGTCCTAATGGACCTTTGCGCGCGATGCCATCACCGTTATCACACTCGCGTCACCAATCGGGTCGTCCGGGTTGTCATCACCCCGTTTCAGCGAAGGTTCATTGCGCATGAGACGGATCGATGGCAGGTGTCGACCTGTCCGCCGAAGTTCATGCATCAGGTGTGCGTAAGGCGAGCGTTCGCTCGTCACGAGACGCTTTCGTCGTTTGCATCCGAATCAGCTAAACAGTAAGGAATACGTAATAAATGCGGTAACTGGCGCCGGTCTGCGGGTTGGGACGCGCTGCGTCCTCATGCGAATGCATGGCGATGCAGCCGACGCAGCGGCTCAGGAGCAGGGCGCATTCGGTGCGTTCTGCCGCGCACTTCTCCTTCAATTCGATAACGCCAAAGCGGGACGACTCCGATCGATCTTGCTGGACCCTCGGGGACAACCGCTTTCAGCGAAAACATACGGACAGAGATGAGATATTTCAAATTACTGGGGGTTGCATCGGCAACTGTGTTGGCTTCGTTCGGTGCGCAGCACGCGCATGCGCAGTCAAAGACGATCACCGTGGCAGGCCAGCAATACACGCTGTGCGGCACGGAAAACAGCAACTGCTCGTTCCTTGGAACGGCCTCCGTCGTGTTCGGCGCCGTGCCGCCGACGGCGCCGTCGGTGATGCTCAGCGCACCGGCCACGTTTACCAATGGCGTCGGCTGCTATGTCGGCGCGGTCGCGCAGTCGGACCCCGCGTACGGTTATGACAAGGCGTGCTGGGTACGCGCCGTAGCGGCTACCCCGGCGCCGGCGCCTGCTCCGGCACCGGCTCCCGCGCCTGCTCCGAGCCCGGCTCCCACGCCGACGCCGGCACCCGCGCC